>NZ_LFQH01000034.1:0-83997 GCF_001238605.1 Arthrobacter sp. ZBG10
GCGCCGGACAGCCAGGGCCCGCCGTGGTTTTTCCCCGGACGGCAGCCCAGGTGCAGGACGTGGTGCGACTCGCCGTCGAACTGGGCCTGAGTGTTGTGCCGCGCGGAGCGGGGACCGGCCTGTCCGGCGGCGCCACCGCGACTGGGGAGCAGGTGGTGGTGTCCACCGAACGGATGGCGGCGATTGTGGAGATTTCGCCGCTGGATGAGGTGGCAGTGGTGGAGCCGGGGCTCATCAATGCCGACCTGAACGCCGCGCTGGCTCCATACGGGCTGTTCTACGCACCGGACCCCGCCAGCTACGACATCTCCTCGATCGGCGGCAACATCGCCACCAATGCCGGCGGGCTGCGCTGCGCCAAATACGGGGTGACCCGGGAATCCGTCCTGGCCCTCGACGTCGTCCTGGCTGACGGCAGCCTGGTCACGGTGGGGCACCGATCCATCAAAGGCGTCACGGGCCTGGATCTGACCTCCCTGTTTGTGGGCTCCGAGGGAATCCTGGGCATCGTGGTCCGGGCCACGGTCCGCCTGCGGCCCATCCCCGTGGCCCGCAACACCGTCACCGCGTTTTTCGACAGCACGGCCCTGGGCGCCGCAGCGCTCGGCGCCATCACGCTCTCCCCCGTCCGGCCCGCAGCCATCGAGTTCTTCGACACCCCCACCCTGGACTCCATCGACAGCCACTCCGGCTCGGACCTGCGGGCCCGCGGGGCAGCGCTGATCCTCATTGAAATCGATGGTTACGGCATCGCCGGGCAGGCGTCGGACCTGACCGACGCCCTGACCGCCAAGGGCGGCCGGGTCACCGTGGAGCCTGCTGCGGATGCCGTCCAACTCTGGGAGCTGCGCCGCAGCGGGCGCGGGCTGCCGGCCGGCCACTGGTACATCGGCGAGGACATCGCTGTGCCTAAATCCCGGCTGCCGGAGGTCTATGCGGCGTTTCCCGCGCTGGAGGCACGCTTCGGCGTGAAGATCTCCGCCGTGTCCCACGCCGGAGACGGGAACCTGCACCCGCTCATCACCCTGCCGATCGGCCCGGGTGAGGACCAGCCCCCGGCAGCCCTCCAGGATGCTGCCACGGAACTGGTCAGGGTGGCCCTCGCCCTGGGCGGCACCGTCACCGGCGAACACGGGATCGGCAGCCTCAAACAGGACTGGGCCGCGCTGGAACTCTCTGAACGCGTCCGGGAATCCCAGCACGCCATCAAGGCCGCCCTGGACCCCTTCCACCGGCTCAACCCCGGCAAAGCCATCTAGCCCACTTCACATCCCCACACTTTTCCAGGAGACCACCCCCATGCATGCAACAGAATTCAAACGCCGCGCGTTCCTTGCCGGCTTCAGCGCCATCAGCGCCACCGCCCTCCTCACCGCCTGCGGCGGTCCCGCGGCCACCGGCACCCCGGCCGACGGCGGCACTCCCGTGGACGGCGGAAACATCACCTTCCTGATCCAGGGCTATGACACCGGCTGGGTGTCCAGCAAAACCTCCATCTCCAGCTACGAGGGAAACCTCTGGGGCCAGCTCACGGACAAGCTGGTGTACGTTGACGCCAACGGTGCGCTCAGCCCCTGGGTTGCCGAAAGCTGGGAGGAGCTGAACGGGGCGAAGGACTTCGTCATCCACCTCAAAGACGGCGTCACCTTCTCCGACGGCACCCCGCTGGACGCTGCCGCCGTGGTGGCAAACCTCCAGGCCTGGGCCAAGGGGGACCCCGAACGGGGCATCAGCAAGGTGGGCCTTTTCCCTGCAAGCAACTACGTGGGCGCCGAAGCTGCGGACGCGAAGACCGTCAAAGTCTCCTTCTCCTCCCCCGCCCTGGGCTTCATCGCCACCCTGGCCTACCACGGCTGCATCCTGCTCAGCCCGGAAACCCTTGCCCTCCCGGCCGAGGCGCAGGCAGACCTCAGCCAGGAAATCGGCAGCGGCCCGTTTGTGCTGAAGTCCTGGAAGCAGGGCGACAGCTATGTGCTGGCGAAGCGGCCGGACTACAACTGGGGCCCGGCAGCGCTGGGCCACACCGGCCCGGCCCGGCTGGACACCATCACCTATAAAGTCATCAAGGACACCTCCGTGCGGACCTCCACGGTGGCCTCCGGCCAGGCGGATGTTGCCTTCAACGTGGAACCGCAGGAAATCGAGGCGCTCAAGGCCGCCGGTTTCACCGTGGGAACCCCCAAGTACCTGGGCTTTGTGGATGGGTTCCAGGTCAACACGCAGGCCTTCCCCACCAACGACGTCAGCGTCCGGCAGGCCATCCAGCACGGCATTGACCGCGAGGAAATCCGCAGCACCGTCTACACTCCCGACTGGGACGCGGCCACCACCTTCATCCAGGGCAACGTCCCGGAAGCAGGCGACTACAGCAGTTCCTTCGCCTTCGACCCGGACAAGGCCGGCAAGCTGCTGGACGACGCCGGCTGGAAAACCGGCTCCGACGGTTACCGCACCAAGGACGGTAAGACCCTCGAGTTCCCGCTGACGCCGAACCCCTACGTCCCGTCCACCAAGGCCGAGGACGAACTCATCGCCCAGCAGCTCAAGCGGATCGGCATCAAGGTCACCCTCAAGGTGGTGGACGTCGCCGGATACGCCGCGATCCAGGCCAGCCGTCCGCCGCTGTTCCAGACGTCCCGCAGCTTTGTGGACGTGGGTACCGTGGCAGGCGTCCTGACCAGCCAGAACAAAGGCGAGGACTGGTTCAACGTGGGCACCTCGGACACCCGGCTCAACGAGTTGTCCGCCGCCGTAGCCAGCGCGTCCGACAGGGCATCCCGTGAAAAGGTCACCGGCGAACTGCAGCAGTACGTCCTGGAACAGGGCTACTTCATCCCGTTGAACCAGCTGGTCCAGCGCCTGTACCTGATCTCCCCGAAGGTCCGGGACGTCCAGTACAACGGCCTGGCCTACGCAAACTTCTATACCGCCTGGATCGCCAAATGACCGGCCCGGCCACATCGTCCCGGCCCCCGGCAACAGTTGGGTGGTGGCGGAAATGACCAACACCTATGGCCGCTTTGCCCTGGTCCGGACCGGCCAGGCCGTGGTGGTGGTCCTGCTGGCGTACATCCTCACGTTCCTGGTGATCAGCGTCCTTCCGGGCGATGCCATCACCAACAGCCTCAGGGACCCGCAGCACGGGCTCAGCGAGGCAGACATCCAGCGGATCGTTGCCTACTACGGACTGGACCAGCCGGTCCTGGTGCAGCTGGTCCTGTCCCTGGGCCGGTTCCTCACCGGGCAGCTGGGTTTCTCGCTGCAGTCCAACCTGCCGGTGGCCCAGCTGGTTGGCGACGCGCTCCCCTCCACCCTGACCCTGGCGTTCACTGCCTTTGTCATCGCCCTGGTCTTCGCCGTGGCCATCGCCTACGGCGCCCACTACGCGCCCGGCCGGTGGGCAGGGGTGCTGCGCTCCATCCCGTCATTTTTCCTGTCCGTCCCCAACTTCGTGATCGGGCTGGTCCTGATTGAACTGTTCGCGTTCCGCCTGCATTCGTTCACCACCACCGATCCCAACAGTGCCGCGGCCACACTGTTCGCCGCCATCACCCTGGCGATTCCCGTCTCGGCGCCGCTGGCAGAGGTCCTGCTCGCCAGCCTGGACCACGAAAGCCGCCAGGACTACGCCCAGGTGGCGCGGTCCCGGGGACTTACCGAGGCCGCGCTGTTCGCCCGGCACCTGGTCAAACCTTCCGCACTGCCCTCGGTTGCCATGATCGCCCTGATCGTCGGCGAACTTCTGGGCGGCTCGGTCATCACCGAAACCATCTTCGGCCGCGACGGCATCGGCACCGTGGTGCAGAAAGCCGTCACCGGCGAGGACCAACCGGTCCTGCAGGCGGTAGTGGCCATTTCGGCAGTGGTGTTTGTGGCCGTCAACCTCGCCGCCGACCTCCTCACGCCGCTGCTGGATCCGCGGGTCAAGATCAACGAAACGGTGGACGCATGAGTGCCGACCTGACCTTCGCCCGGCTCCGCAGCGCCGGCGCCGCGTCCCTCCGCACCAGGACCATCCTGCCGCCCACGGTGGCGCTGTCCTTCCTGGTCCTCCTCATTGTGGTGCTCTGGTCCCTGGTCCCCGGGGTCTTCACCTCCTTCAGCCCGGTCACCGGCGAAACCGCAGCGAAGCTCGCTGCCCCCAGCGCCCAGCACTGGTTCGGCACGGACTACCTGGGCCGGGACCAATATGCCCGGGTGGTCCACGGGACCGCTTCCTCGGTGACCAGCGCCCTGGTGGCAGTGATCATCGGGCTGGTGGTGGGAAGCGCCATCGGACTTGCCAGCGGATTCCGCGGCGGCTGGGTGGACACCACCCTGGGCCGGTTCGTGGACGTGCTGCTGGCCATCCCCGGCTTCCTTCTGGCCGTGGTGATTGTCAGCTCGCTGGGCTTCCAGACCATCAACGCCGCCATCGCCACCGGCGTTTCGGCCGTGGCCGTGTTTGCCCGGTTGATGCGGGCGGAAGTGATCCGGGTCCGCCGGGCCGCTTTTGTGGAAGCGTCCTACCTGCAGGGCGGAAACCGGCTGCAGGCGCTGCTGGGCCATGTGCTGCCCAACGCCTACCGCCCGGTGCTGGTGCTGGCGGTGCTGCAGTTCGGCACGTCCATCCTGGTCATCGCGTCGCTGGCATTCCTGGGCTACGGCGATCCGCCCCCGGCGTCCGACTGGGGCCTGCTGGTGGCATCCGGAAAGACCTACCCCACGGCACAGTGGCTGGTCTACGCGCCCGCCCTGGTGATCGTGGCCACCGTCCTGGCCGTCAACAGGATCAGCCGCTGGATGCGGAGCACCCGGTGAACGCCGTCCGTCCCCTCGAAACCGTCCACCCCGCAGGAAAGGAAAATCCAATGCCGACACCCCGGAACGAAGCGTTGCTGACTGTGGCAGGGCTCAATGTCGCCTACGGGCGCAACAACGTGGTCCACAACGTGGGCTTCAGCCTGGACCGCGGTGGCAGCCTGGCCCTGATCGGCGAGTCCGGATCCGGAAAGTCCACCATCGCCAAAGCCATCCTCCGGCTGCTGCCTTCGGGGTCGTCCGCCGGCGGCAGTGTCCGGTTCGACGGCACGGAGGTCCTGGCCGTTCCGGAGCGGCAGTTCCGTCCCCTCCGCGGCCGGAAGCTGGGCTTCATCCCCCAGGACCCGGGCTCCGCCCTGAACCCGGTCCGGACCATCGGCGCCCAGGCCCAGGAAGCCGCGGCGCTGCTGGGACCGGCAGGCGCCGACGAACGCCGGGAGGCCGTCCTGCGCGTGTTCGGGCAGGTGGGGCTGCCGGACCCGCGGCGGGTTTATGACTCCTACCCGCACCAGCTCTCCGGCGGCATGCTGCAGCGTGTCCTGATCGCCCTCACCGTGCTGCCGCGGCCCGCCCTGGTTGTGGCGGATGAACCGACGTCGGCCCTGGATGTCACCGTCCAGAAACTCATCCTGGACATGCTGGCGGACCTTCGCCAGGAGCTGGACATCAGCCTCCTCCTGATCACCCATGACCTGGCCATCGCGGCGGAGCGCACGGACTCACTGGTGGTGCTCAAGGACGGCGCCGTGCAGGAATCGGGCTCCTCGCGGGAGGTGTTTGCCGCCCCGGCCACGGAGTATTCACGCAGCCTGCAGGCCGACGTCCCGGCCCTGAATCCGGACCGGTACCGCAGCCAGCGGACTGCCTCATCCGCCCTCACTGAGCCGGCGGCGCCCCAGATCGAGGTGGCCGGGGTGACCAAGCGGTTCCGGACCGGCAAAAAAGACTTCCTGGCCCTGGATAAGGTGTCGTTCACGGTGGAGCGCGGCCGGACGCACGCCCTGGTGGGCGAGTCCGGCTCCGGCAAGACCACGGCCGTCCGGCTCCTGCTGGGTCTCGACCAACCGGACGACGGCGGCATCCTGGTGGGCGGCCAACCCACCGCCGGGCTGTCCCGGGCTGCCCTGCGGGACGTCCGCCGCCACCTCCAGCTGGTCTACCAGAACCCGTTCACGTCCCTGGATCCCAGCTGGCGGGTGGGCAGGATCATCCGCGAACCGCTGGACCGGTTCCAGGTGGGCCACAAGGCCGGCCGGGCCGCGCTGGTGGTCGAGGCGCTGGAAGCCGTGGGCCTGCCCGCGGAGACCCTGCGCCGCCGGCCCGCGGAACTGTCCGGCGGCCAACGCCAGCGGGTGGCCATAGCCCGCGCGCTGGTGATGCGCCCCGATGTTGTGGTCCTGGACGAACCCACCTCCGCCCTGGACGTCAGCGTGCAGGCCGGAATCCTCGAACTGCTGGCCCGGCTGCAGCGGGGGCTCGGCCTGACGTACCTCTTCGTCTCGCACGACCTGGCACTGGTGCGCCAGGTGGCGGACACCGTGTCCGTCCTGCGCCGGGGACAGGTGGTGGAGCAAGGCACCGTCGATCAGGTCTTCTCCCGGCCGGAACATCCCTATACCCAGGCGCTCCTGGCGGCCATTCCCGGCGCCGGCCCCGTCCAACAACCCGTAAAGGCTGCATCATGACTTCCACCCCGACCCGGCCCGCACCGGCGCGCAAAACAGCACTGATCGCAGGGTTCACCGCCCCGAAAGGCTTCGGCGACGCCACCCTCCGTGACCGGCGGGAGGATGCCATCGAACTGCTCGGTGGTATCCCGGACCCCGGAGTCCTCCCTGCCGCGGAGCTGGCTGCGGCCACCACCCGGGTCCTGTCCCGCCCGGGGCTGCCGTCACTCCAGTACTCCCGCACCGAAGGCATTTCGCCGCTCCGGGACTGGATTGCCGCCAGGGAAGGCGTCCCAGTGGAGCGGATCATTATCACCAACGGCGGTTTCCACGGCCTGTCGCTGGGCATCCAGGCGGTGGTGGAACGCGGCGACACGGTGGCCGTGGACAACCCCATCTTCCCGCTCTTCCTCCGCGGCCTCCAGCTCTCCGGTGCAAACACCCTGCCCATCCGGGTGGGCGCGCACGGACTGGACGTGGACGAACTCGCGGACCGGCTCCGCGCGGGTGCCCGCCCGTCAGCGCTGTACACGGTCCCCGACTTCCATAACCCCTCGCAGGGCACACTTCCGGCCGGGGCCCGGACCGAGCTGGTCCGGCTGGCGGAGCATTACGGCTTTGTGGTCCTGGCCGACAACCCGTACCGGGAACTCTGGTACAGCGGCGGACCGGAAAGCGTTGACGCCTTCAACACCTCCGACCACGTCATCCACATCAACACCTTCACCAAGACGCTGGGCCCCGGGCTGCGCTTGGGCTGGCTGGTGGCACCCGAACACCTCGCCGCGGACCTCGTGGCACTGCGCAGCCGGCAGGATTCGCACAGCTCCACGCTGGTCCAGGCCATTGTGGGCGAACTTTTGACGTCCCAGCCGGACCTGTTTGACGCCACCCTGGCGCGGGCCCGGGAGCTGTACCTGACCAGGGCAAGGACGCTGGTGGCCGCCTTGGAACGCGAAGCCCCCGGAGCGTTCCAGACCACCCTTCCCGGCGGCGGCCTTTTCCTGTGGCCCCGCCTTCAGGACGCCGGAATCGACGCGGACGCACTGGCGGCAGCCGCCAGCGCCGAAGGCGTGGAGTACCAGCGGGGTTCCTTCTTCGCCTCCGGGCCCGGCACGGACGCTGACCGGCACATCCGGCTGGCCTTCGGGGACGTCCCCGCACAGCGGCTGGAAGAAGCAGCAGTGCGCCTGGGCCGTGCCGTGCGGCAGCAGTAACCGGCTGCGGGTGGCCACCAGGAAAATCGCCTGACGGCGGGCGCCGCGGCGTCAGGAGCAGTAGATTCAGGAGAGGCGGACCACCCGCCGCGGAGTTGTTAACGGAGGATCACATGGCTGAAAAAACCACAGGGCTGTCCAAGGACGAGCGGGATGCTGTCAAACAGCGCGCCGCGGAACTCCGGGCCGAGGAAAAAGCCGGTAAAACCCGGGCCGCAGGGGAACAGGCAGTCCGCGACGCGATCGCGGCAATGCCTGACGACGACCGTGTCCTCGCGGAGGGGATCGACCGGATTGTCACCGAGGTTGCCCCGCAGCTGGTGCCCAAGACCTGGTACGGCTTTCCGGCGTACACGGACGCGGACGGCAAGGTGGTGGTGTTTTTCAAGGCAGCGGCCAAGTTCACCTCCCGCTACGCCACAGTCGGGTTCGAGGAGTCAGCGAACCTTGACGACGGCGACCTCTGGGTCACGTCCTTCGCGCTGCTCGCCCTCACCCCGGAGACGGAGAAGCGGATCGCTGACCACATCAGGAAAGCTGCCGGCTGACCTGCCTCGAACCTTCAGGCGCGCTGGTCCAGGGCTGCCAGGAGCCGCTGGACCGAGCCGCCCAAATTCCATTCGGTGGCCAGGCGCTCCAGTTCCTTCCGCGGACCGCCGGTCACCGGACGAAGGTGCGCGCCTGCCTCCTCGAGGGTAGGCAGGTCCAGGTCCCGCACCAGGTTGACGACGGCGGGGGCTGCTTCAAGGTAGTCCCCGGCCGCCGCCAGTTTGGACCGCACGGCCGGGGAGATCTTGCTGGCGGGGTTGGCGGCTGCTTCGAGGAGTCCTGCCAGGGTCCCGTAGTCGAGGAGCAGCGTAGCTGCGGTCTTTTCGCCGATCCCCGCAACACCGGGGAGACCGTCCGAGGCGTCGCCGCGGAGGGTGGCGTAGTCGGCGTACTGCTGCGGGAGCACCCGGTATTTGGCCACCACGGTTTCCTCGGTCATCACGTCCAGGTTCTTCATGCCCCGGGCGGTGTAGATCACCCGGACCTGGCGGCGGTCATCGCAGACCTGGAACAGGTCCCGGTCGCCGGTGACAACATCCACGGGGAAGGCCGCATGGCTGGCGTAGGTGCCGATAACGTCGTCGGCTTCATGGTTGGCGGCGCCCACCACGGCGATGCCGGCAAGATCCAGCACCTCGCGGATCATGGGCAGTTGCGCCTCCAGCGCGTCCGGGACCACCTCGACGTCGGTGGCGTCAGGAAACGCCTGGGCCACCCGGTGGGCTTTGTAGGTGGGAATCAGGTCCACCCGCCACTGCGGCCGCCAGTCGTTGTCCCAGCACGCCACAAGGTGCGTGGCGCGGTAGTCGGTGGTGAGCCGGGAGATCATGTCCAGCAGCCCGCGGACCGCGTTCACGGGGGTCCCGTCCGCCCGCCGGATGGAATCCGGCAACCCGTAGAAGGCACGGAAGTACAGCGACGCGGTGTCCAGCAACATCAGGCGGTGGGGCATACCTGATCCTTCCACGGCGCCTGCCGATCCGGCTACCGCCGGACGCCGGTACCGGCCCGCTGGCCAGCCACGATACCGGCGGCCGGGTGATACTGAAGGGAAGACAGCCCGAACCCTCGCAGTGATTGGAGTACTCCGTGCGCCACCTCGTCTACTTCGTCGCCACCTCGATCGACGGCTTCATCGCCGATCCGGCAGGCGATTTCTCCCGCTTCCCCGTGCAGCCTGAAACCCTGGCCAGCCTGTTCGCCCGGTACCCGGAGACATGCCCGGCGCACTTGCGTGCAGCGCTGGGAGTCACCGGTGCGCCCCGCCGCTTCGACACCGTCCTGCTGGGCCGGCGCACGCACGAGCCGGCGGTCGCGGCGGGCCTGTCAGACGGCGCCTATCCACACCTGCGGCAGATCGTTGCCACCCATCAGCTGCTGCCGGCGTCGCCCCACGTGGAGATCATGGCAGGCGACATCGCCGCGCGGGTTGCGAAGCTCAAGGACGGGCCCGGCCGGGACATCTGGCTGTGCGGGGGCGGGCAGCTCGCCGGCCAGCTGGTGGACCTCATCGACGAGATCCAGTTGAAGATCAATCCCATCCTCCTGGGCAGCGGAATCCCGCTCTTCAGCAACGGAACGGAACCCCGTGACCTGCAGGCCATTGCGGCGGAACCGCTGCCGGGTGGGATCACGCTGGCGACGTACCGGACCGGAAACGGCCAGCGGCACTGACCAGCAGGTCGCGGCCGGCCCGCTCCAGGATGGGGTCGAGGCTCAAGGTGGGGTGGTTGACCAGGACGCCGATGTCGCGCTGGATCCGCTGCAGGGGATGTGCCAGCCGGTGCACGCCGGCTCCGGAACCGGCCATAACCAGGCGCACCGCGTCCTGGGCGGCATCGGCGCTGAGGCCCAGCAGCAGCCGGACCTCGGCTCGCCCGGCTTCGGTGGGGTCCGGGCCCTTCCCGGGTCCCGCCGTCGTGATGGCGCCAAGGGCGTCCGTCCACAGCAGGCGGGCCGAGGCGAGCTGTCCGAAGGCCCGGGCAAAGCGTGCCTGCGCCAGCGGCGAGTCTGCCTGCCGGCCCACGGGGTTTTTGCCGCCGCCGGCCTGCAGCCGGTCCCGGAACAGGTCCACGGCGCTTTCTGCAGCGCCGAGGGCCACCGAGGGCGCCACCAGGTTCAGCAGCGTCCCTATGGGTGCCTGGATCAGGGGTTCCGGGTGGATCCTGCTGCCTGGGTTGTCCGGCGCCGCCAACTTCTCCCACGCCAGGGTGCGGTAGCCCGGAACGAACAGGTCCGTGGCCAGCAGGTCATTGCTGCCTGTTCCGCGCAGGCCGTCGGTGTGCCAGGCATCCTGCAGTTCCAGCTCCGGCACCGGGACCAGGCACTGCAGGCGAACGCCGTCGAGGTCCACGGCCAGCAGGGCCCACTCCGAGTGCAGGATGCCGGAGGCAAAGCGCCAGTGCCCGGTGATGGCCAGCCCGCCGGGCACGGTGCGGGCCGTTCCCGCCGGTGCGCTGGTCGCAGCGGCCAGGGGCATGGTTCCGTGGCTGAAGACCTCGTCCTGGACCTGGCGCGGCCAGCGCGCCAGCATCCAGGCGTGTTCCATCAGGTGCCCTGCCGTCCAGGCCGTCGAGGCGCAGCCCCTGGCCAGCAGCCGGATGACCTCTGCATAGGTGTCCGCGCCCATGCCGAAGCCGCCCAGGGCCTTCGGGACCAGGACCCGGAAGACTCCGGCACCATGCAGGTCTGCCACGGTGTCCGCCGGCAGGCGCCGCTGCGCCTCGGTGTCGGCAGCGCGGGCCTGCAGGGCCGGGACCAGGGCCTCCACCCGGGCCAGGAGGTCTGCGGGATCGGGGATGCCGGCAGGCGCCGGCACAGCGGAAGCATTTCCTGCAGAACGCTCGACGGCGGAGGGCTCGACGGCGGCCGGCAGGACCAGCGTATGGGCGGTCCGGTCGCGCTTGGCGGCGAGGTACCGGCCGTTGGCCGCCGAAAGGTGCACGCCCGTGGCGACGGACTCGGTGATGCCGATGCCGAACCCCGCCAGCTGGGCGGCCTTGTCCGGGTTGTTGCTCAGCAGCCGCACGGAGGTGGCGCCCAGGGCGTGCAGCATCTGGGCCGCGGCAGTGTAGTCCCGTTCGTCAGCCGCGTGGCCCAGCGCCAGGTTGGCATCGTAAGTGTCCAGCCCCGTGTCCTGCAGGGCGTAGGCGTCCAGCTTTGAATACAGTCCGATGCCCCGCCCTTCCTGCCGCAGGTACAGCAGGAAGCCGCCCGTGCCGGCAATCTGCTCCACGGCTTCGCGGAGCTGGGGTCCGCAGTCGCAGCGCTCGCTGCCGAAGACGTCCCCTGTCATGCACTCGCTGTGCATCCGGACCAGCGGGGCCGCTCCGGCCGGGGATCCGGTCGCGGGGTCGGCACCGAGGAGGGCCTGCTCCCACGGTCCGAGGGCCAGCAGCAGGTGTTCCTTGCCGTCGGCCAGGCCGTGGAAGGTCAGGACGTCAGCGGTGGTGCTGTATCCGTCGGGGAAACGCAGGGGAACGGTGACCTGGGTGCGCACGGTGGCCGCGGGCGGGACCGGGACGTGGCGGGAGGTGTGGGCAACAGCGGTCATGGCGGTCCTCTGCGGTCGAGTTACTTGAAGCTTAAAGTTTATCTTAGATATGTTTACTCAAAGCTTCAAGTGTTTCGCCGTGTGACCTGCCGCCCGCGCCTCCCGGTTAGAGCGCCGTCGGCGCGTCCCCGAAGTCGGGGATGGGCAGCCGTGCGCCGTTCTGGAGGGCGGATTCGTGCGCAATGATGCCGGGAAGCGTAAAGCGAGCGGCGGTCCAGGCGTTGACCGGGGGCAGCGTTCCGGAGTTGACCGCCGTCACAAAGTCGTCCACCAGGAAATGGTGGCTGCCCTCATGGCCATTGGGCGCGCCCTGGAATTCGGCGGGCAGCCGGGAACTGTCGTGGACAGGGGCCAGCCCGGACACAAAGGCGTCACGGAGTTCCGGCGCCACGTTCTCCAGCGACGGATCGTCCAGGGACATGCTGGCCTGCGTCGCCATGAGGTGCGAGATGTCCTCCACGGCCGCCTTGTTCTGCCACACCGTCACGTTGGCCAGCTGCTCGAAGCTGGCCTCCGTGCCGAAGAACCGGAACCGCGATTCACGGATGTGGGAGGGGTAGCCCACCCGGCGCATCTCATTGGTACGCATGGCCCCGCCGTCGCTCATTTCAAACAGGGCGGTGGCGTTGGAGAAATCGTTGCCGAACATGCTGATCTCACGGTCGAAGACGCCATCGCCGCGGTCATCCCTGACCCCGACGCAGCTGACGCTGACGGCATGGGAGGCCATGGCGCCCAGCACGCCGCCGATGGCGTGGGTGGGGTAGAGCATGGGCGGGTAGCTTGCCGTTTCCTTCCACTGCTCGCCGCCACTGTAGGCGTAGGCATCGTAGAAGCCCAGGTCCATGTCGTGGACGTAGTCGCCTTCGGTGTAGAACAGCCGGCCGAAGTCGCCCGCGGCCTGCCGGTTCCGGGCATAGACGGTGGCGGGGTTGTAATAGCTGGTCTCCCCCATCATGTACACCTTCCCGGTCTCCCGTACCGCCTCGATGATCCGCGCGATCTCGGCTTCGGTGATGGCCATGGGCACCGCCGAGTAGACATGCTTGCCGGCCCGTAGCGCACGCTCCACCAACGGCCCGTGGGTCCAGCGCTGGGTGAAGATGGCCACAGCGTCCACGTCGGAGGCAAGCAGGTCATCGAAGGACGCCATGGTGCCGGTCAGGTGGTGTTGCCGGACAGCCTCTTTGGCACGCTCCGGGCGCTCGTCCACGGCGTAGACGGCACTGACGCCGGGGTGCAGCATAAACAGGTGGGCAAACTGGCCGCCGAACTGGCCGGCGCCGACCACGCCGAGAGAAAACGTCATTGTTATGGGTCCTTTTGTTGAGTACGGATGCGGTCCCACTATTCTTGGGCGCATTTCTACTCGAGTCAACTGTTTTCCACATTGCCTTCTTTAACCTTTACAGCACTTACTCCTGATGGGGCTTCGACATTTCTACTCGTGTAGATAAAAGATTCGTGCTAAACGGGCAACCCGGCCTGACCGGCCCGGTGGCGGCCACCGCGCCGCCGGTGTGCAATTCTGGGGGAATGGACCTGGAGGTGCTACCCACGCTTGTTATCCCGGCGGCCGAGCTGGGCTGGCGGTTTTCGCGCGCCTCAGGTCCCGGCGGGCAGCACGTCAACACCACCGACAGCCGGGCGGAGCTGTCCTGGAATCCAGGCGCTTCTGCTGTCCTTTCGGAAGGCCAGCGCGGAATGCTGCTGGCCCGGCTGGGCCCCCGGCTCGTTGCCGGCGTGATCACCGTGACGGCGTCCGAGCAGCGCTCTCAGCTGCGGAACCGCGAACTGGCGCTGGCGAAACTGGCGGCGCTGGTTGCTGATGCCTTGGCGCCGGGTCCGGCCGTTCGCCGGGCCACCAAGCCCACCCGCGGGTCGCACCGCCGCCGCCTCGCCGCCAAGGTGCAGCGGTCCGCCACCAAGCAGCAACGACGGCGGCCACCGGCGGAGTAGCGGCTTTTAGGGGCGCGTTCATGCGCCGCTGTTCAGGCCCGGTTGTTCAGGCGCGGTTGTTCAGGGCCAGCCGGGCGAAGAAATCCTCAACCACCAGCCGGGAATCCAGCTGCTTATAGAGCCGGCGGGACGGCGCGGTGCCGGTTGTTTCATAGCTGCTGGTGACATCGTCGAGGCCGGTGACCAGCAGCGGCGCGCTGTCCCCCAGGCACCAGGTGGGGCCGAACTTTACGACGTCCGGAACCTGCAGGGTGTCAAAGCGCTCCCAAAGCCACGCGCCGGCGTCGCCCGCTTGTTTCAGGCGGTGCTCAAGCTCCGCCAGGGAAACCACCAACTGACGGTAGGTCTCGAGCGGAAACTGCCACACCGCCAGGTCCGGGTTGCCGAGGACGAAGCCGGCTGCTTCGGGGTCGGTGAAGTAGTTGTATTCATCGGCGTCCGCCGCCGCGCCGCCTACCCAGGCCAGGGTGAGCCGGCCGGCGATGCCGGGATCCGCCAGCAGGGCGTCCGCTACGTTGGTCAGCGGCCCTGCGCAGACCAGGACCGCGGGAAGGTCGCCGTCGGCGTTGGCCGCCGCCACGATGGCGCGGGCAGCGGCGGAATCCCGCGGCCTTCCCGTGAAAGGACTGTCCGGACCGGCGTGGACCGGGGCCGGGACAGCCAGGACCTGCAGGAGTTCCGCCGCAAGGGCTGACCCCGCCAGGGCCTGGCCGGCCGGCGGGCCGAACATGGGATTGGTCAGCGACCCCGTCACGGCGATGATCCGGTTGGCCGGAGACAACGCATGGTGGGCCAGTGCGATCAGTCCATCCGGATCGCCCGCCCAGTCGTTGTCGATAATGACGCGGCATCGTGGTTCAACCCGGAGCATGCTGTCCCCTTCCACCGCCGGGCGCTTGCCGCGGTGACGTGCGGCCCCTTGGTCCTGCCGGGATGGCATCCGGTAACCTTCAGCCAACCATGAACCGGCAGGGCCTGCCGGTGCCAGTGGATTTCATTCAATGGAAGGGTCTCACTCCTGCGTAGGGGCAGGCGCGGTGGTGAGCAGGGCCCGGAGTGCCTGGCCCAGCGGTTCCGTGAAGTCGCCGGAGGTGGCAGAGGTGACCGGCTGGACACCGGTGGAGGTCCGCAGCATCACCAGGCCCAGCATGGTGGCGATCGCTATCTGCGCCCGCAGGAGGAGCGGCTCCGTGGTGGGGTCCTCCGCACGCCAGCCGGCAACCCCGGCAAGCCGTTCCGTGAAGGACTCCAGCGTCCTGCGGCGGATGGCATCCGCCCGCTCATCGCCGGAGGACCGGAGCAGAAGCAGCAACTGGAGCGGATCATCCGGGTTGGGCAGTTCGATGATGTGCCCGATCAGCCTGTCCACCAGTTCGTCCACCGTGCCGGGGCGGGTAATCCGCCGCGGATCCAGTTCGTCAACGGTCCGGCTCATGCAGGCTTCAAACAGGCCCTCCTTCGACCCGAAGTAGCGGCTGATCAGGGCTACATTGACGCCCACGTCCGCGGCGATATGCCGGACCGTGGTAGCCCGGAAGCCTTCGGTGGCAAACCTGCGGCGGGCAGCCTGGACCAGGCGGCGGCGCGTGCCAGCTGCGTCCCTGCCCGTCGTCGTCTGTTGGTTGTCCATGTTCTGCCTTTCCTTCCCCAACCCTATCCGGAATACCGGCATGTAAACGCATGTTGACTTAAGTTGTTCCGTGATCAATTATGAGTCATCAACTGTTTACATCTTGGAGGAGCATCATGTCCGTCACTACGCAGCAACCGGCCGGGAGTCCCGCGCCCGGAGCGGACGTCCAGCGGCCACGGGGCACCGCAATCATCATGTACCTGGCCTTGGCCGGGCTGTCCTTTGCCGTCCTGCAGTCACTCGTGGCTCCCGCGCTGGGCACCATCGGCAAGGACCTGGGCGTCGCCACCAGCGATGCAAGCTGGGTCCTCACCGCCTACCTGCTGGCCGCCGCCGTCCTGACGCCCGTGCTGGGCCGCCTGGGAGACATGGTGGGCAAGCGCAAAGTCCTCATTGTGGTGCTCGCGCTGCTCCTGGCCGGTACCGTCCTGGCTGCCCTGGCCACCAACCTCACCGTGCTGATCATTGCCCGGGTACTCCAGGGCGCGGCCGGTGCCGTGATGCCGCTGTCCATCGGCATTGTCCGCGATGAGCTGCCCAAGGAGCGCGTCAGCGTCACCATCGGCCTTCTGTCCGCGATTTTCGGAATCGGCGCCGGCATTGGCATCGTAGCTGCCGGGCCCATCGTTGAGGCCCTGTCCTGGCACTGGCTGTTCTGGCTGCCCGCCGCGCTGGTGCTCATCGCCCTCCTGGGTGCCATCTTCGGGATGCCCGAGTCCCCCGTCCGCAAACCCGGCCGCCTGGACATGCTGGGAACCGGCGTCCTCACCGTGGCCCTGGTGGCCATCCTGCTGGCCGTCACGGAAGGACAGGCCTGGGGCTGGGGCGATGCCAAAACTGTTGGCCTCCTGATCGGCGGCGCCGCCGCACTGGCAGCCTTTGTCATCATTGAACTGCGCGTTGCCGAGCCCCTGGTGGATGTCCGGCTGTTCAAAAACCGTGGCGTGTGGACCGCCCACATCGTTGCCCTGGCCTTCGGGTTCGCCATGTTCGGCACGTTCATCCTGATCCCCACGCTGCTGCAGTTGCCGTCCGTGCTGGGCTACGGCTTCGGCAAGTCCGTCAGCGAGGCGGGCCTGTACCTGCTGCCCACCATCGTGGCCATGGTCATCTCCGGTGTGGTGGCCGGTGCCCTCATCCGCCGGATCGGACCAAAGGTTCCCATGATTGTGGGTGCCGTGTCGGTCATCGCCGCATTTATCCTGCCCGCCCTGGGCCATGCGGAGGCGTGGCAGATCCTGGTCTCCGGCGTCCTCACCGGCATTGGCATCGGTATGGCACTGGCTGCCACGTCCAATGCCATTGTCGAAAGCGTTCCCGCCACCCAGACCGGCGAAGCCATCAGCGCCAACACCGTGCTGCGGACCATTGGCAGCAGCGTGGGCACGGCAGTCATCGCGGCGCTCATCTCTTCCAACGTCACCCCGCAGGGGGCGCCGTCCGACGACGCCTTCACCCTGGGCTTCTGGGCCTCGGCTGCCGTGGGCGTGCTCGCCCTCCTGGCTGCACTCCTGGCCCCGTCGCACCGGCAGCGGAAGCAGGACGCGGCAGCCGCCGGAATCGACGACTTTCCTGAAGCAGGCAGCTAGGTCCGGACCGCGGGGCAACGCCGGCGCCGGCCTCAGCGGAGCCTGCGGTCCAGCCGCTGCTCCATGCGGTCCAGTGCCTGGGCAGCGGCGGCGGCTTCACGCAGGCTGCCGAATTCCCCTGCCAGCAGTGGGCCGGCGGCGTCCGCCTCGCAGGTGTCGCCGATGGCTTTGGCCGCGGCTATCCGGACCCGTTCCGTTCCGTCGGCCATCAGTTTGACCAGTTCGTCCGCGGCCTCCGGCAGGTCCCGGAGGCGGCAGACTTTTGCGCACATCTCCCGCACCCGCCAGTGGTCATCGGAAAGTCCGGCCACCACGGCCGGCGCGGCCGTGGTGTCCCAGACGTAAAGCAAGGCCCGGGCGCCCCAGACCCGGAACCAGTACGCGTGCCAGCCAGGGGAGCCGCCCAGCAGTCGGATATCCCTCACCCCGTTCTTGCCGGCCCCGTCCAGACCAGCGTCGTCCGGACCAGCGTCGTCCGGGTCGGCGCCGGCCAGCAGGCCCGCCGCCCAGTCCACCACCTCATCCGCGCCGTAGCGCCGGACTGCCGATTCGATCAGGGCCTGCGGACGTTCCCTCATGCCCCGATCCTAGGGACCGGGGCCGGGAACGCAACTACTTTCCGTGCGGAACGATCACGGCCCGGGCGCTCAACTGCCCGTCCGCCAGCCTGCGGTAGGCGGCCAGCCCGTCCTCGAGGCTGAACGTCTCGATGTCCGGCACAATCTGGCCTGCCCGGTACATGTCCACCACCTCGTGAAGTTCCTCGATGGTGCCCCAGTAGGTGTTGGTGATGGTGGACTCGTACGGCGTGTTGAAGAAGGTCCACTCGTGGACTCCCCCGGCAATGCCCACCACGGTCAAGCGGCCGCCCTGCGCCATGGATCCGGTGGCAGTGGCGATGGTGGGCGTAACGCCAACAAAGTCGAAGGCCGCGTCAACGCCGCGCCCTCCGGTAATGGCGCGGATCCGCTCCACCTGTCCGGGACCGCCCGGGACGGTGATGGCGCCGGCAGCTTCCGCCTTGGCCATGGCCTCGGGTTTCATGTCCGTGGCGATCACCGTGGCGCCGGTCAGTGCCTTGAGGATCTGGACGGCGATCTGGCCCAGGCCGCCAAGTCCGACGACGAGCGCGAACCGGCCGCCACCCGCCAGGTTGGGCATGGCCTGCTTGATGGCGTGGTAGGGCGTCAGTGCGGCATCGGACAACGGGGCTGCAGCCACGGGATCCGCGTCGCCCAACGGAATCAGGTTCCGGACCGGCACGGTGACGTACTCCGCCATGCCGCCGTCGCGGCCCAGTCCGATGGCAAGGTAGGGGTTGGTGGCGGCGTTGGCACAATAGGTGTCCTGCCCCCGGGAGCAGGCCTTGCAGTGGCCGCAGCCAACGGGCCCGTACACCAGGTATGCGTCGCCGATCCCGATGCCGGAGACGCCGGGACCCACTTCCTCGACCCAGCCGGAGCTTTCGTGGCCCAGGACAAAGCCCTTTTTGATGTTGCCGGGGACCTCTGCGGTGAAGTCCTGGAAAATGCTGACGTCCGAGTGGCAGGCACCGGCGCCGGCCACCTTCAGCAGGACCTCACCCGGGCCGGGCGTTGGCTTGGCCACGTCCGCCAGCACGGGAAACTGCTGCCATTCCTCAAAAACGATTGCGCGCATGTCGATGGTCTTTCTGTGTGGTTCAGGTCAGGGGGCGGTGCGGACTGCCCGGCTGCCGGAGCGTGCCGGGCAATCCGCAGGGGCTTTGGCGATCAGCGGGCGGTATAGCCGCCGTCGACCACAAGTTCGGAGCCGGTCATAAACGCAGCGTCGTCGCTGGCGGCGAACAGGATGACCGCTGCGACATCCTCGGGCCGGCCCAGCCGCGCCATCGGGGTGGTTTCCGTGAGCAACTGGCGGTCGGTGTCCCCCAGGATGGGCGTGTCAATGAATCCGGGGTGCACCGAGTTCACGCGGACGCCTTCCGTGGCCCAGCCGAGCGCCGTGTTTTTGGTCATGGTGCGCACGGCGCCCTTGGCTGCGGCGTAGGCCGGGGACGTTCCGAAGCCGCCCACAATCCCGAACATGGAGGAGACGTTCACCACCGCGCCGTTGCCGGACTCCTTCAGGGCGGCCGATGCGGCCTTGACGCCGAGGAACACGCTGGTCTGGGTCACGGCAACCACTTTGTTGTAGGTTTCCAGGCTGGTGACTTCAATGGCCTGGTTGTCGCCGATGCCGGCGTTATTAACCAGGACGTCCAGCCGGCCGAATTCCCGCAGGGTGAAGGCCACGGCGTCGGCCCAGCCGGCCTCGCTGGTGACGTCCAGGTGGATGGCCCGGGCATTGCCGCCGGCGGCCTCGATCCCGGCGACAACCTGCGCTGCGGGACCGTCCTGGACATCGGCGATGACCACCGAGCCACCTTCCGCCGCGAAACGTACCGCGGAAGCCCGGCCAATGCCGCTGGCCCCTCCGGTGATGATGCCGACGCGACCGTCAAAACGGGCCATGGTGCTTCCTTCCAGCCGATGGGCCGGACAACCGCCGGCCTCAGATATCTATCCAACACTTGTTGGATACTTGACACGCTACGCTCGGACTGGCGGTAAATCCACCGCTGGAGTCCGACATCACCCGGGAGTGTGACCTGCATGACATCGCCGCAGAAGGAGGGCGCCGCCTTGGCACCCGCGCTGGACCCCCGGGCTCAGCGCAGCAGGGAGCGCCTCGCCGCGGCCATCCTGGACCTTGCGGCGGACCACGACGCCGGATCGCTCACCGCTTCCCAGGTGGCCGCTGCTGCCGGGGTGAACAGGTCAACGTTCTACCAGCACGCCGCCTCACCGGTGGCGCTCCTCCATCAGGTGCTCTCGACGGAGCTGGACGCCCTGCGCTCCGGGAACCTTACAGCGACGGATAACGAACTGGGCGATGCGATCCGCGCAGTCACCGCAGGAGTGGTCCAGCACGTGGACCAGCACCGCAGGATCTACCGGCGCGGCCTGAACACCGACGCCGGTCCTGCCGGGCTGCACGCCATGCTGGGCGGGCACTTCGAGGCATCCGTGCGGCTGGTCCTCGAAAGCAGGGGCATCACCGTCAGCGCCCGGGACGGCCGCCGGGTTCCGGCGGCGATGGTGGCCCGCTTCATCGCTTACGGCGTGGTGGGTGCGTTCGAGTCGCGGTTGCTGGAGGATACGCCCCGGGCCGCCGGGGATTTCCTGGCGGACCTCAGCGAACTGCTGCCCGCGTGGTGGCCGATCGGCTGACAGGCCGGTGCCACCGCAGGCAGGGCGCTAAGCCAGCCGGGCCGCCAGGTAGGGTGCGGTCCGGGATGCTGCCGAACGGGCCACGTGGGCGGGGGTTCCGGCCGCAACAACCTGGCCGCCCGCGTCACCGCCGGCAGGTCCCATGTCGATCACCCAGTCGGCGGCGGCCGCCACGTCCATGTCGTGTTCCACCACAACAACGGTGTTCCCGGCATCCACCAGCTTGTGCAGCTGGGCCATCAGCAGCTGCACGTCAGCCGGGTGCAGCCCGGTGGTGGGCTCATCCAGGAGGTACAGGGTATTGCCCCGCTGGGCCCGCTGCAGTTCGGTGGCCAGCTTGATGCGCTGCGCCTCGCCGCCGGACAGCTCCGTGGCGGGCTGGCCCAGGCGAAGGTAGCCCAGCCCCACATCGCGCAGTGCCTGCAGGCTCCGCGCCGCAGCAGGGATGTCGGTGAGGAAACCGGCAGCGGCGTCCACCGTCATGCCCAGGACACCGGCCACCGTCTCGCCGCGGTACGTCACCTCAAGCGTCCCGGGGTTGAACCGCGTGCCGTGGCATTCCGGGCAAGGCCCATAGCTGCCGGGCAGGAACAAAAGCTCGACGGCCACAAAACCCTCACCCTCGCAGGTTTCGCACCGGCCACCGGCCACGTTGAAGGAAAACCGGCCGGCACCGTAACCGCGGGCACGGGCATCCTCCGTGGCGGCGAATTCACGGCGGACCGCGTCAAAGAGCCCCGTGTACGTGGCCAGGTTGGAGCGCGGGGTCCGCCCGATGGGCTTCTGGTCCACCGACACCAGACGGTCAATGCGGTCCAGTCCCGCCGCTGACAGCAGACCCTCGGCGGGCCCGTCATCAGCGTGCAGCCGGTGGCCCACAACGTCGGCCAGGACCTGGCTGACCAGCGTGGACTTGCCGGAGCCGGACAGGCCGGTGACGGCGGTCAGCACACCCAGCGGCACCTCGACGTCCAGCCCGCGGAGGTTGTTGCGGGTGACGCCGCGCAACTCAAGCCATTCCGAGGCATCCCGGCCGGCACCCGCGGCGCGCTGCTCCGCGGCGGTACCCGTTCCGGCGTCGGCCGTTGCTCCTGCTTCCGCCGGAAACAGGAAAGGCCGCGTCACGGATGACGCTACGCCGGCCAGGCCGGCCACCGGCCCACTGTACAGCACCTCGCCGCCGCCTTCCCCGGCCCGGGGTCCCACGTCCACCAGCCAGTCGGCCCTGCGGACCACATCCATGTTGTGCTCCACCACAAACACGGAATTGCCGGCCGCCTTGAGCTGCTCCAGGACCGCCTGAAGCGCTTCGGCGTCCGCCGGGTGCAGCCCTGCCGACGGTTCGTCCAGCACGTAGATCACGCCGAACAGGCCGGACCGGAGCTGGGTGGCGATCCGCAGCCGCTGCACCTCCCCCGGCGACAACGTGGGGGTTGCCCGGCCCAGGCCCAGGTAGCCGAGGCCCAGGTCCAGCAGGACCGTGACCCGCTGGAGCAGGTCACGGGTGATGGTCACCGCCACCTCGTTGGTTTCGCCGGTGCCCTGCCGGCGCGAGGCGGTCCCGGCGTCGTTCACGCGTGTGGTGGGGCGGATGATGTCCGCCAGTTCGGTCAGCGGCGCCGCGTTCAGTTCGGCGATGGTCCGGCCGGCGAAGGTGACGGCCATGGCTTCCGGGGTGAGGCCGCTGGCGCCGCAGACAGCGCACGGACCGGTCTGCATAAACCGCAGCGCCCGCTCACGCATGGTGTTGCTCTTTGAATCCGCCAGTGTATGCAGGACGTAGCTTTTGGCGCTCCAGAACCGGCCCTTGTACGGCTTGGCCACCCGGTCCCGCTGCGGCGTGATCTCCACAACGGGCTGCTCGGCGGTGAAGAGAATCCAGTCCCGGTCTTTTTTGGCCAGCTGCCGCCACGGGGTATCCACGTCGTAGCCCAAATGGATCAGGATGTCGCGGAGGTTTTTGCCCTGCCAGGCACCAGGCCAGGCAGCGATGGCGCCGTCGCGGATGCTCAGGGACCGGTCCGGGACCAGCGAGTCCTCGGTGACCGTGTGTGTGGTGCCCAGGCCATGGCATTCGGGGCACGCCCCGGCCGCGGTATTCGGGGAGAAGGCGTCCGAATCCAGCGGACGGGCGCCGGCGGGGTACGTGCCTGCGCGGGAAAAAAGCATGCGCAGCGAGTTGGACAACGTGGTGACGGTACCCACCGTGGACCGGGCCGTGGCCGTCCCGCGGCGCTGCTGGAGCGCGACGGCGGGCGGCAGGCCCGTGATCATTTCCACCTTGGGATTGTGGCCCTGCTGGATCAGGCGCCGCGCGTAGGGCGCAACAGATTCAAAGTAGCGGCGCTGCGCCTCGGCGTAGATGGTACCGAAAGCCAACGAGGACTTGCCGGAACCCGAAACACCTGTGAAGGCAACAATCGCGTCCCGCGGAACGGCGACATCCACGTTGCGGAGGTTGTTTTCCCGGGCTCCCCGGACAGTGACGAAGCCGGCAGTGGCCTGGTTGTCAGCCGGCAACTGACCGGCGTCGCGGGAAAGGTCAGCTGCTTGAACGGTCTGCATCTATGCGGGTTCCTCCGGCATCCGCCGGCGGTGCGGCGGATGCTGTTGATTGGTCCTGGCTGTCCACTGTATCGCCGGTCAGGAGCCCCCAGCGACGCAAGTCCCCCTGACGGCCCGCCCCAATGGCATGCCGGCTGTCCAACCACGTGAGGGATGCCTTGCCGGTACACGTTCCAGCAGGGCCTCCCACACATTCCCGGAGGGGTGTTGACTGGGGAGCAGGCTAGCCGGCCTGCAACGTTCGACGAAGGAGAGACGATGCACACAAGGACACTGGGCCAGGGCCTTGAGGTTTCTGCACTGGGGCTGGGCTGCATGGGCATGTCGCAAAGCTACGGCCCCAACCCCGGGGACCGCGCCGGGATGATCGCAGTACTGCGCGGCGCCGTGGACCTTGGGGTCACTTTTTTCGACACCGCCGAGGTCTACGGGCCTTTTGTCAACGAGGAACTGGTGGGTGAGGCGCTGGAACCGGTCCGGGACCAGGTTGTCATTGCCACAAAGTTCGGCTGGCGGATCGAAGCCGGCAGATCCGTGGGGCTGGACAGCACGCCTGGGCGAATCAGGCAGGTGGCGGAGGAGTCCCTGCGCCGGCTGAGGGTGGACTGCCTCGATCTGTTCTACCAGCACCGGGTGGACCCCGATGTACCCATCGAGGACGTTGCCGGTACCGTGGCCGAACTCGTCCAGGCGGGCAAAGTCCGTCATTTTGGCCTTTCCGAAGCCTCGGCTGCCACCATCCGCGCCGCCCACGCAGTCTTCCCCGTCACCGCAGTGCAAAGCGAGTATTCGCTGTGGACCCGCGACCCGGAGCCGGAAGTCCTGCCCACGCTGGCGGAACTGGGCATCGGGTTTGTTCCCTTCAGCCCCCTGGGCAAGGGATTCCTCACGGGTACCGTTGACGCCGCCACCGAGTTTTCCACCGATGACGTCCGGAACACCATCCCACGGTTCACCAGCGGCAACCGGACCGCCAACCACACACTGGTGGACCACGTAACTGCGCTCGCCGCCGTCAGGGGCGCCACCCCCGGGCAGGTTGCGTTGGCCTGGCTGCTGGCGCAGCAGCCGTGGATCGTGCCCATCCCGGGAACCCGCCGTCGTGGGCGCCTGGTGGAAAATGCTGCCGCCACCGCCCTGGCGCTGTCCGCTGATGAGGTGGCAGACCTTAACGGCGTGGCCCGCCGGATCGGGGTGCAGGGCAACCGGTACAACGACACCCACCTGGGCCTGGTGGGCCGCTAGCCACTCCCCGGACCTGCCTCAAGCCGCTGAGCAGGGGCGATCTTGATCAAAGACTTGGTAAAACGCTGGCTGATTCCTGATGGTTGTGCGGCACCATCGAGGCAACGAGACCGCCAGGAGGGCTGCCATGCCAAGCGACCAGCACCCGCCGGGAGCCGGCCACACCGGCGACCGGAATCCTGCAACACCGCTGCCCGGCACCCTGGTGATCAGCACGTGGCAGGAGCCGCAGGGATTCCGCGCACGGCTGACCTTCAGCACGGATCCCGGCGGGGAAACCAAAACCCTCTACAGCGCCGACGCCGCTGAGGTGCTGCGTACGGTGGGACAGTGGCTTGCGGGCCAGGCCACGGCCCGCGGGGATACCTGAGCTGCACGGCCGGCAGGCAGCTTATGAGATGTCGGCAATAAGGCGCCCCAGGGCAGCCGATGGCGCCAGGCCCAGATCGGCCTTTAACTTTGCCCGGTACACCCTGAATGCCTGCAGGGCGGCGGCGTTGTTGCCCTGCAGCTTCTCCGCGCGGATGAGCAAACCCACGGCGCTCTCGTACAGGGGTTCCAGTTCGAGGGCGGCCTCGGAGGCTTCCAGCGCCGACTCGAAATCCCCGTGGGCCAGCGTCTCGCGGGCGATGATCTGGAAGGCGTGCAGCCGGTCGTGCCGCAGCCTGCTTTGTTCAAAAAGCACCCAGTCGTCGTACCAGCCGGGGAGCAGGTCCGCCCCGCGCAGCTGGTGCAGACTGGCGGCTGCGTTGCCGTTGACTCCCGAACGGCCCAGCTCCAGAATCTGCGCACGCACCCGGTGCAGGTCGACGTCGACCCCTTTGCTCAGCGACAGCACCCGGCCGCCGTTGACCAGCAGGCCTGGCGCCTGCCGCGAAACCAGGTGCACACTCACCCGGAGGCTCTCCAGGGCCCGCGACTCGCGGCATTCCGGCCAGAGCAGGCCCACCAGATACGGGCGGGGACGCGGCCCGCAGATGGCCAGGGCGGTAACGAGCCGCTGCTGGCGGACTGCGAGGTGCACCTCCGTGGTGTCGCAGCGCAGCTGCCAGGCCTGCAGGAGGTCCAGACAATAGCCAGGGATGTCGTCGCCGTTGCCCATGGGTACCCCCAAACAATCCGGCGTGGTTGGAAGGGCCGGATCCGTTGTAGCAACGACTTTTCTCCGCCGGGGGGCGCCCTGTCAATGGTCTCTATTAACTCTCCGCGTGTCGCGGTAAGGCCCGCCCTTGGCTACCAATACATTAAGGCCGTGGTGCCGCTGCCGCCGGACCAGTAAAGGCGGACCCGCACCACATATTTCCGGTTCTGGAACAGCTTGACTGACACCTGGGCATTGCGTTCTTCGCCGCTGTCGTCGTCTCCGGCCAAGAAACGGAGTTGCCCATCCACCTCCTCAAAAAGAACCAGTACGGCATCGGCGTTGCCGAAAGTGCCGATTGTGTACGTCCTGGACTCGGACGGCTCGATGCGGAAATTTGCCTGGTCGCCCGGGCCAAGCGTCAGCGGGACGGACGCGAATGGTTCGAGGCGGGCGAAGCCGTTCTCAATGGTGGGATAGAACTTCAGGATCCACTCCTTGTCCGCCGGGGACAGCCCGCCCGGCGGCCGCAGCCCCTCGTGGTACTTCGCCGGCTGGACAATCAGGCCGGCCGGAAACCAGTATTCCATGACGGAGTCAGGGTCCCAGTTGGAGCCTTCAACCTCTGCGGCGTCGATTTTCCGCAGCACGTTGTTGAAGGTCTGGTCCCTGGACCAGAAGTTGGGGCTGCCGCCGAAGTACTGGTAAACCTTCGGTTCGTCCCAAACGATGCCGGTGAAGGGGTTCTGGTGCTCGTGGGGCATGCCCAGGGTGTGGCCGATCTCGTGCAACGCCGTGGTGCGGCCATAGTCGGTGGTCAAATCCCAGCCGAAGTTCATGGTGGCCTGTGCCATCCCGATCGACAGGACGTCGGTACCCACGTAGGACCACGACCCGTCGTTTTGGGCGAACCCGATCCTGACCTCCGACTCGCTCCGGTCCTGCACCTCCCGGAACTCGAGGCCGATCCCGAGGTTCTTCCACTCGGTGAACGCCTTGCGGACTGCCTCCTGCTGCGCTTCGGGTCCGCCCTGGAAGCAGTAGTGCAGGATGGTCCCGTTGACCCATTTGGTGGCGAATGTCCGGATGAGCTCCATCCGGTCCCCGGGCAAGCCGGGCGGCATCGGCCGGGGAATCCGTGCTTTGACGCTGCAAACCGGGGGCACATCCTGTTTAGCCATGGTCTTCTCCTTGAATCCTGGGTGGCGCGGGACCCCGCCACCCGCTTCCGAGCGGGCTCAGCAGCAGCTGCTGAAGATCGGGCGGTGGACCGGCAACCCCGCGGCCGCCGGTCCACCGCCCGTTACGGAACAGGCCATCAGCGCCGGAGCCGGCCGCTCATCACGTGACGTAAACCCACGGCACGCCCAGGTAGTTGGCGTTCCCGTCGCTGAAGTTCAGCTGGGCGTGGGAGCCGCCGCCGCGTGCATAAACGTACAGGGACGCGCTGGCACGCAGGTAGGCCTGGTCCGCGCCGAGCAGGTCCGAGTAGTACATGGTCCGCCAGCCGTCGAACCGGTCGTTGACGTTGATGTTGTCATCGGAGATATCCAGCACGTTGGTGGAGCCGGTAGCCTTGTAGTTGTATTGGTAGCCGACGGCGGACAGGTCGATCCTGACTTTTGCCTCCTTGGAGTCCCAGAAGCCGTCGTCAGAGCGGACAATGTGGAAGCCGTTGAACGGGATGTAGATGGTGTGGGCGTAGTTGCGGTTTTCCGGTGCACGGAACGTGAACCACCAGTCAATGTAGACAGTGAACGATCCCGCCCCCGTTCCAAACAGGCCGGAACCGGACCCACTGGCCGACAGCCAGGTGTCGAGCTGCCCCGGGTTGTAGCCCTGCCAGTACACGGTTCCGTCTGATCCGTGGAGGGTGGCGTAGTACGGCGTCAGCCATCCCACGGCCGCAGCCCCTGCACCCAGGCTCCCCTGCCCGGCGCCCGGATGCAGTCCCGTGCCGGTGGCCAGCGGTTCGGCCTCCGCCATCTCCCGGCGCATGTCGCCGGCCAGCTTTTCCGTCTGGGCCGTTTGGTCCTCGTTGTAAGTGTCCTGGTTCTGCAGGACGGCCGCGATGTCCTTGGGCAGGCTTTCGCGCAGATCCGACAGCCGCTGCTGCCCGGTCCGCTCAATCTGCTGCAGCCGGTCGGCCTGGGTCTTCTGCAGGCCCACAACCTCCTCGCGCCGCGCAGCGACAAGCTGCTCCAGGACCCTGTCGGTCTCGGTTGTTATCTTTTCCATGGTGCATCCTTCGTTGATTGCCATGGGGAGCAGTCCGCAAGCAGCGCCCCCCGGACCAGAGACCGGTGCCGCCACCATATGAAGGCGGGTGTTACTGCGCCGTTATCAGGGATCGCGCCGGCGGCGGCCTGAAACCCGGTAACGCTGCGATAACGCCGCCCCACTACCGTGCGAAGTGCATCGTGCAGCGGCTGCGGCGGAAAGCCTGCAGTTTGGCGCACGGCGCGATGCTCAACCGCGCTGGGACGGTCAGGGTAAACCGGGTCGAATGATCCGGCCGTCCATAGCGGAGTTGTTGAGAGAGGTTTGGACATGCCAAGTCCATTTGTGGGTGAAGTCTTCACTTTCGGGAATCCTGATGGCTCGGAAGTGACCCTGCGGGGGTGGGGAAACCAGTTTGAAGCCGTCTTCGAGACACTCGACGGCTACACCGTGGTCCAGGCCGCTGACGGCTACTTTGAATATGCAACACCGGAAGGTGGCGGCGAATCCCTGGTTGCCGGTGGCAGCCGGGTGGGAACCGTGGATCCGGAAACCCTCGCCATCCCCAAACACCTGCGGGTCACCCGCGT
Organism: Arthrobacter sp. ZBG10; assembly: GCF_001238605.1. Taxonomy (NCBI): domain Bacteria; kingdom Bacillati; phylum Actinomycetota; class Actinomycetes; order Micrococcales; family Micrococcaceae; genus Arthrobacter; species Arthrobacter sp. ZBG10. The sequence continues at coordinate 27,920 of NZ_LFQH01000034.1, forward strand.
GGCAAGCCGCATCCGGGCCGGCCAGGCCCGCAGCGCCATGGGGCCCGTCCCCCGGTGGATGCAGCGGCGGCAGGAAGAACAGGCGCGCCGCAACGCGCAGCAGCCGCCGGGACTGCAGCAGGAAGCCGGGCCGGACGGGCCTGGTGCTGCGCCGCCGTCGGGCAGCACCACAGGCGACTACCTGGGCCTGGTCCTGCTCATTGATTTCTCCGACTTCCCCCAGTCCATCAGCCGGCAGGAAGTGGATGACTTCTGCAACAAGGCCGGCTACTCCGGCTTCGGGAACAACGGGTCGGCCTTTGACTACTTCCGGGACGTATCTGATGGAAAGCTCCGGTACCGGAACCACGTGGCCGCCTACTACCGGGCAGCCCACGCACGCACCTACTACACGGATCCTGCCGTCGCCTATGGCACCCGCGCGCAGGAACTGATCCGGGAAGCCCTGGACAGCCTGGTGGCCAGCGGTTTCGACTTCTCGCACCTCACCGTTGACTCCGGAAACTTCATCCAGGCGCTGAGCGTCTTCTACGCCGGGAGCAGGTCCAACGCCTGGTCGCAGGGCCTGTGGCCCCACTCATGGGCGCTCGCCAGCACGTACTCCGTGGGCGGCGGCCGCCGGTTCTCCGACTACCAGATCACCGATCTCGGCAGCCAGCTGACCCTGCGGACCTTCTGCCACGAGAACGGGCACATGGTGTGCGATTTCCCGGATCTCTACGATTACGACGCCGTTAATGTGGGAAACGGCATCGGGCACTACTCGCTCATGTGCTTCGGTGGCCAGGACAAAAACCCCACCCAGGTGGAGGCCTACCTCAAGCACGCCGCCGGATGGTCCTCCAACGTCACCACCCTTGCCGCCGGTACCACTACCACCGTCGAGGCCGGCAGGAACGACTTCCTGATCCACGCCAGGAACGCCGCCGAGTACTTCATTATCGAAAACCGGCAGCAGTCCGGCCGGGACGCGGCGCTTCCCGACGCCGGCCTGGCCATCTGGCATGTCGACGTGAACGGCAACAACAGCAACGAACAAATGACGGCGGCCAAGCACTACGAGTGTTCGCTGGAACAGGCCGACAACCGGTTCGACCTTGAGCGCAGGGTCAACGGCGGCGACGTTGAGGACCTGTACGGCGGGGCGGCGGCCACGTTCGGCCCTGCAACAACCCCGGCCAGCAACTGGTGGGACGGCACCGCCTCCGGCCTGGACATTGAGCAGGTCTCCGCCGTGGGCGCCGCCATGACCGTCAAAACCAGGGCTACGGGGGCGCAGTGGTACTCCGCCCTGGCGGTTGACAGCGTGTTCACCACCCACCATGGCCAGAACGGCTGGGCAAGCCTCTCCGGCCTCGGCTGGCGCAAGATCCAGACCGGAGCCCCGGACGGCGTCACCAACATGCTGGCCGTCTTCACCGTGGCACGCAGCAAAAACCTGAGAGTCACTGTCAACGCCGACACCACCACCGTCTTCCAGACCTATCTCTGACCCGCCCACCTACGCAGAGGAACCAACCGACCATGTGGACCCTGATCAACCAGATTTTCACCACCCACCATGCCCAGAACGCCTGGGCCCTTCTCGCCGTGGACGGCGCCTGGCACAAGATCCTGCCCAACGCCGCCGACGGCGTGACCAACGTGCATCTGCTGCTCACCACTGCGAGGGCAAACGGCAAGCAGGCCTACGTTGTGCTGGACGCAGCCAAAAACATCACCCAGGTTTACTTGTAGCCGGCGGGGGAACTCCGATGCCCAACGACATCACGATCAATATCTCCCTGGACCCGGCGGCCAGCGTCAAGGGCGCCGGCGACGCCGGGGCCGCACCGGCACCCGCCTCGATCGGGGGCCCAGGCACCTCCGGCGCGGCGGCGGCCGACGCGCAGGATCCGGGCGGGGCACCCGCTCCGCTCCCCCTGGACCAGCTGCCTGCCGGCTCGTCCGGCTCGTCCGGCTCGTCCGGCGACGCTGAGGCGCCCGCGCCGGCACCGCCAGGGTCCTTCGGACCGGCAGCCGACGAAGCGCCGGGGCCGTCGCCGCTTGCGGACCTGCCACCGGAAAGCGGCAGCCGCAGCCGGGCAAAGGCCAAGTAGCTCACGCCTGTCATTGCGAGGAGGGAACGTCCGTGCCCCTGCCACCCCGGCCTGGCCTGGTTTCGGTTTCAGGCCACACATTCCTTACCGATGTGGTGCCTGATGTCTTCGATCAGCGCGACCTCGAGTACCGTCCGCGACTGCAACCGCTGCCCCATGCAATGGACGCCCGGCCCGGGCAGCACTTTGTCCTGACCCAAGTGGGAAGCTCCTGCACGGGACACGCGGTTGCTGCCATGATCAACACGGTCCTCGCCGCAGGACCGGACCCCATCCGGGTCAGCCCCTACATGATCTACAGCCTGGCACGCCGCTACGACGAGTTTGCCGGCGACGGCGACGAGGGCTCCTCCCTGCGCGGCGCGCTCAAAGGCTGGTTCTACCACGGGGTGCTCCCGGAACAGGACTGGCCGTCCCTGGCCGCGGATCCACAGATCGACCTGCACCCGGACCTGGCCGCAAAGGCCCTGCAACATCCGCTGGGTGCGTTTTACCGGGTCAACGCCTTCCGGCTGGACGACATGCAGTCGGCCATCACGGAGCTCAACGCGGTGGCGGCGTCCGCCAGGGTCCACTCCGGCTGGCTTAACCCAACGCTGGAACACCGCGACGACGGAACCAGCTATTACCGCATCAGCCGGCCCGACAAACTGGACCAGCTGGGCGGCCACGCCTTCTCGATCGTCGGATACAACGACGTTGGCTTCCTGGTGCAGAACAGCTGGGGAAAGAACTGGGGCGGCCACGGCTTTGCCACCCTGCCCTATGAGGACTGGCTCACCTCCGCCTACGACGCCTGGGTTGCCCGGCCGGGCGTTCCGTCGGTGCTCAACCTGCATGGCGTAACCAAGGTGGTCACAGCGACCACAGGCGGCCTCGCGCAGGGGCCCGGACCTGACCTGGAACGGCTCAAGGACCATGTGGTTAACCTGGGCAACGAAGGGCGGCTCTCCACCAGCGGGCGTTTCATCAGCACCGGCGGGCAGATTGACCGGATCTTCCAGGCAATGGCCGCCAGCCATTCAGCCTGGCAGCAGGCCGCTGCCGGCGGCGCCGACGCGGTGCCACGGCGGATCGTTTTCTACGCGCACGGCGGACTCGTGGACGAGGAAGGCGGACTGCGGGTGGCGCAGGCCCAGCTCAACTGGTGGCTGAACAACAGGGTCTACCCAGTGAGCTTCGCCTGGCAAAGCGGCCCGATCGAAACCCTCACTAACCACCTCCGGGACGTCACCGGCGGCCTGATTCCCTTCGGCGGGCTTGGCTTCGACCTGGTGGAACAGGTGGACCGGCTGGTCGAAAAAATCGCGCACTCCCGGCTCGCCTGGATGTGGGCCGAAATGAAGGAAAACGCCACCAGGTCATCCGGGAACCTGCCTGGTCCCGTCTCCTGGAATCCGGTGGACAGTGCCACCATGGAGAACCTGCCGGGGGCTTCGCTGGTGGTCAGCAGGCTCCGGGCCTACCTTGACGAAGTGGCCCCGGTGCCCGTGGAGGTGCATCTGGTGGCCCACAGTGCCGGCGCCATCTTCACGGCCCATATGCTGGCCCGGCTCCAGGCGGAGCAGATACCGGTGGCATCCCTGTGCTGGCTGGGACCTGCCATCCGGATCGATGACTTCGAAAGGCTGGTGATGCCGGCGCTGCAGACCCATCAGGTGGAAAGGTTCACCTCTTTTGGGCTGAGCGAGGCTTCCGAACTGGACGATGTGGTGGGCGCCGGTCCCCTGAACATCTACCAGAAGTCCCTGCTTTACCTGGTTTCCCGGGGACTGGAAAGCGGCGGGGAAACGCCGTTGGTGGGGCTGCAGCGCCACGTCAGCGAATCGGCATCCCTCACCGCACTGGCCAGGGACCGCCTCGCGAAGTTCTTCTGGTCACCCAGCCAGAACCCGGTGAGCGGACGGACCAGCGCCACCACCCACGGCGGACTGGACGAGGACATGTTCACCATGACCTCGGTGCTGCTGCAGATCCTGGGAACATCTGCCGTCACCACCAGGACAACGTTCCGGCCCTTTACAGCACTCGACAGTCCCGGCGCTTCGGGAGCAGCCGCCTCCGACGTCCAAACCGTTAATGTCCAGCAGGCGGGTGCGGTCCCCGTAACCCGAACGGGCCACCAGCAAACTGCGGATGACCCGCCCGAATAAACGGCGAGGTTCTCTCCGCCTAAGGGAAAGCATTCAGGAAAGCGAGTAGCGCACCCGACAATTGCCGCCAATTCGAACAAAGCGCCCACAATGCGCTATTCAACAGCCGGGCGTTGCGATTCACCATGCGGTTTTCCACTGACGTTATTCAGGACGCTGTGCGCCTGCCGGTCAACAATTCCTGTGACCAACTGCTGGCCGGCACCAAAAATCACAGCCCACGCAAGGATCTGCGGTGAATTGTCCAGGGCCGTCAGGCCGGGAACAAAACCACCCCGCATCAGCATCAGTCCCAGGACAGCGGTCAAGGCACCCGTGGGCAGTTTGATCAGCGCCAGCCACAGCGGCAGGTGGTAGGGGGTCGAGGTGCCGGAAACCTTCCGCAGCGAGGCTGAGCCCGAGACGGCAGCGGCCAGGAGGCCCACAAACTCCACCAGGAAGATATCGCCTGCACCGGCCTGGGCACTGACCACCTCGTCCACGTCCGTGCCCGGCGGGACCGGATTGGCCGCTTCGAACCGGGTTTCGTTGGTGGGGCAGACGATTTTCTGGTCCGGGTTGAAACACAGCGCAAGGTCCGTGGGAGACCTGACGCCCCAGAGCCCCAGCAGCAGCGCCAACAGTGTCAAAGCTGCAGCAGAGGCCAGGATCAGGGACTGGAAGCTCCTGGCCTGGGCGTAGACCTGCCGTGAGTGGGAATGGGCGGCAGCCACGGCCACGATCACCAGTTCACGGTGCTCTTCCGTCAGGGGCGGATCCCCGGACGCCCGGAACCGGACCAGGGTTTCCACCCGGATCCGGCGCGGATCGTGCTCGTCAAGGTACTTGCATACGTCCGAGTGGATGTCCGGCAGGCGGCCTTTGACGTAGTCGATCGGGGCCCTCCGGAGGAGCAGTTCATCGGCAGCCTGCAGGTTTGCCAGCGCGGACTCCACCTGCGCTGCCCGCCGCGCACCACCTCGCCGGCCGGCCTGGGCAATGCGCCTGGCTGCGTTCAGGTGCCGGCTGATGCCTTCGTCCAGGGCAGCTGCGCCGGGTGGCGCCGGTGCCTCCTGCCCGGCACCACCGCCGGCGGACTTCACCCATTCCGCCAGGGCGGCCATGGACGTGATCCTGGTGAGAATCTGGCTTTGCCAGCCATTGGCAACACGGATTTGCTTTTCCTGGGCTTCAGACATTCCAGCCGCCCTTCCGGGGCATTTGGCCGAATTTTATCCAGCCAGCGTTACTGGGCCGTTACTGGAACGCCGAAACCAGAATCAATGAAACTGCCGCAATAGCGCCGCGCACGCGAGGGCTGCAAATTCATTGACAGCAAAGTGGCCCCCGGATAATATTTATTGCATTTACATTGATATACCTGCGCAGCCCCATGTCCGGGAATTATCCCGCTCCTTGCTCCGGCCATTATCGCCGGCCCCTGCATTTACGGCCCCACTCAACGGGCGCCATTTGGCCGCTGCCGGAAGCCGCGGCAAAAGGAGATTACGATGCCAGAATCACTGTCCCGGAAAATCATTATCCTGCGGGCGCCCGCCCTGCGTGCCACCCGCGACCCTTTCGACGGACCAGGGGCGCGGGGGCTGGAATCCGCGGCCCAGAACGTGGCCGAACGGGCCGCCGGCATGAGCGTGGAAACGGCCGGGTATCCTTCCGGCGCCACCATCAGTGCGCTGCAAAAGGACCCTACCGTCCTGGGGTTTGCTCCGGCGATGCCCATGAAGCTCATCGAACCTCTCGCCGCCGATGCTGCAACGGCCGCCGCCGCGACGTGGGGCGTCAAGGCCGTCGGCGCAGACACCTCGCCCTTCACCGGAGCCGGCGTGGTGGTCTCCGTCATTGATACAGGCATCGATGCCGACCATCCCGCGTTTACGGGAGTGGACCTGGTCACCAAGGACTTCACCGGCGCCGGCAGCGCGGAAGACGACAACGGCCACGGCACGCACTGCGCCGGAACCATCTTCGGCCGTGACCTCGGCGGCCAGCGGATCGGAGTGGCCCCTGGCGTCCAGAAGGCATTGATCGGCAAGGTCCTGGGCGGCCCCAACGGTGGCACCAGCGACATCCTGGCCTCAGCCATGCTGTGGGCTGCGGACAACGGCGCCAATGTGATCTCCATGTCGCTGGGCATGGACTTCCCCGGATGGGTGGACGAACTCGTCAACAACAACGGCCTCTCAATCCCGGCAGCCACCTCGATCGCCCTCGAAGGCTACCGCGCCAACGTGCGGCTCTTTGAACAGATCGCCAACCTCCTCAACGCCCGCGCGTCGGTGGCACAAACCACCATCGTGGTGGCAGCGGCCGGCAACGAAAGTGAACGGCTGGGCCAGCCGGCTTATGAAATCAACGTTGCCCCGCCCGCAGCGGCCTACGGGATCACGTCCGTGGCAGCCCTGGCGGACGGCGCCGGCGGGCTCACCGTCGCACCGTTCTCCAACACCATGGCAACGGTTGCCGGCCCCGGCGTGGGGGTCTTCAGTTCCTGGCTGAACGGGGGAACCAACACCATCAGCGGCACCAGCATGGCCACCCCGCATGTGGCCGGCGTGGCGGCGCTTTGGGCCGAACGGCTCCTCGCCCAGGGACCGCTGAGCCCGGTCCTGCTGCAGGCCAAACTCATTGCCTCGGGAACGTTCAAGCCACTCAAGGCCGGCACGGATCCGGTGGACGTGGGCTCGGGCCTGGTGCAGGCCCCCACGGCCGCCAGCTAGCAGTACCGGGCTAGCCCCGGCCCGCCAACTCCTGCCGGGCCGGCCGAAGGGGCGCAAAGAAGGCGGCAAGCCGGGCCGTCGCCTCGAGTGGCAGGACATCCGCCACGTACTGGTCGGGCCGGACCACCACCACGGCGCCACTGCGGCTGATGCCGCGCAGGTCGAAAATATCAGCCTGGGGGTCCACAGCGAAGACCTTCTCCAGGTAGGTCAGCCGGAATGGCCCCACCGTGGGTTTGAACACGGCGGGGACCGCGGAGATGTTGATGTCAGGGTGCGCCAGTTGGTAGATCACCTTCACGTCGAACCAGGCGTCGGCGTCAGCGCCCGACGGCGTCGCGGCCAGCGGCGAGTCGGTTGCGGATTCCAGCCACGCGGCAAAGTCCGCCAACGGTGAGTCGGCACCCGGCGTCGCGGCATCCGCGAAGACATAGATCCGCCAGCGGCCGTCCGCCCTGGCGTGATGCCCGAGGTGCAGGGGGTTGGTGTCGCAGACGCGGACCACGGGCGCGGACTTGAAGCGCTTGCCGATGGGGAAACCGGTGGCGAGGTCCTGGTGTTCCGGCGCGGCCACCAGCATGGACGGTGCGTACTGGGTCATGAATCCTGCCGGAAACTCTGCGGTGCTGACGTAGAAATCTTCCAGCTCCGTCGGGTCCTCGAAGTCTTCGGGCTTTTTGGCCATCAGGGTGGACCATTTCCTGTCGAAGTCGATGAGGTCCCTGGCCACCACCTGGCGTTCGGCCGAATAGGTGGACAGGAGGCTCTCCGGGCTGCGACCCTCCAGGACGTGGCCCAGTTTCCAGGCGATGTTAAAACCGTCCTGCATGGACACGTTCATGCCCTGGCCGGCCTTGGCACTGTGGGTATGGCACGCGTCCCCGGTGATAAAAACGCGGGGGGTGCGGCTGCCGAGGTCTTCCGGCCGGACGTCGTCGAACCTGTCCGTGAGCCGGTGCCCCACCTCGTAGACGCTGTGCCACGCAACGTTGCGGACGTCGAGCGTATACGGGTGGAGGATCCCGTTGGCCTTGGCAATGATCTGCTCAATGGTGGTGCTCCGGACGCTGCCGTGCGTGGCCGGGTCCACCTCGCCCAGGTCAACGTACATCCGGAACAGGTGGCCACCCTCCCGTGGAATCAACAGGATGCTGCCGCCTGAGCCGGACTGGATGGCGCACTTGGTGCGGATATCGGGGAAATCTGTGACGGCCAGGACGTCCATCACGCCCCAGGCATGGTTCGCCTGGTCGCCGGCCAGGCTGCAGCCGATCGCTTCACGGACCTTGCTCCTCGCACCGTCCGCGCCCACCACGTATTTGGCGTGGACCGTGCGCTCCTTCCCCTCCTCCGGGCCGGCCGTACAGAGCAGGGTCACGCTCACTGGGTACTCGCCGTCGTCCGCCACGTCCAGCGAACGGAATTCGTAGCCGTAGTCGGGGCTCATCCGGGCCGGCGAAAAGGCCATGACCTCGGCGAAGTAGTCCAGCACCCTGGCCTGGTTGACGATCAGGTGCGGGAATTCGCTGATGCCCATCCCGTCGTCCACCGCCCTGGCGGCGCGGACAATCCGGGAGTGGTCCGCAGGGTCCGGCTTCCAGAACGCCATCTCCGTGATCCGGTAGGCCTCGGCGATGATGCGCTCCGCGAAGCCGAACGCCTGGAAGGTTTCCACGCTCCGCGCCTGGATGCCGTCCGCCTGGCCGATTGCCAGCCGGCCGGCCCTGCGCTCAACGATGCGGGTGGTGATGCCCGGGAACTGCGAAAGTTGTGCGGCGGCGAGCATTCCCGCCGGGCCGGTGCCGACAATCAGGACATCCACGTGCTCAGGAAGCCCCGCAGGCCGGTCGAGGCCCACGCCCGCCGCTGGTTGGATCCGCGGGTCACCGGAAACGTAGCCGTGGTGGTGGAACTGCATGTACTTTCCTCACTCCGTTGTGTGGCCGGCGGTCAACCGGGGCTGTTCGATAATCGAACAAGAAATTCCATAATCGAAAATCTTATGTTGCTCCAGAACTGTACGCCACGCGCCGAGGCCGTTTCAAGCACTGCAAAATAGGCCTTGACGGCGACCCCTCCCGGCGCAATACTCTTTCGTATACGATTTCGTACTCGATGAGGAGCAGCTTTTGGAACAGGTCACGGACCACACGCTGGCCGGCGCCCGCAAGGTCATCGCGGTGCACATCAACTACCCCAGCCGCGCGGCCCAGCGGGGCCGGACCCCCGCCCAGCCCTCATATTTCCTCAAACCAGCCAGCTCGCTGGCGCTGTCCGGCAGCAGCGTGGAACGACCCGCCGGCTGCGAACTCCTCGGCTTCGAAGGCGAAATCGCGCTTATCATCGGCACGCCCGCACGCCGCGTCGGCCTCGAGGACGCCTGGAGCCACGTCAAATGGGTCACAGCCGGTAACGACCTAGGTGTCTACGACCTCCGGTACGCCGACAAAGGCTCGAACCTCCGTTCCAAAGGCGGGGACGGCTTCACCCCCGTGGGCCCGGCACTGCTCCCGGCGGCCGCCGTCGACCCTGCCGGACTCCGCGTCCGCACCTGGCATAACGGCAACCCCGTCCAGGACGACACCACGGAGGATCTGCTCTTCCCTTTCGCCCGGCTGGTGGCGGACCTGTCACAGCTGCTGACCCTTGAGGCGGGCGACATCATCCTCACCGGCACGCCCGCGGGCGCATCCGTCGCCGTACCGGGGGACGTCCTCGAAGTTGAGGTCAGTACGACGGCGGCGGGTGCTGCCGGCGTCGCACTCACCACTGGCCGGCTGGCCACCCGCGTTGTGGAAGGCACTGAGCCGTTCGCCGGCTTTGGTGCGGGGCCGAAAACCGACGACCGGCAGCGCGAGGAAGCGTATGGTTCCCGCGAAGCGGCCGGAATCCCGGCTCCGGCCACCGTACTGACCCCGGCATTGAAGGCGAAGCTGGAACAGGTGGCCACCGCCACCCTGTCCTCGCAGCTGCGCAAACGCGGGCTCAATAACGTGAGCATTGACGGGCTCCAGGCCACCCGCCCGGACCGCAAGGTGGTGGGCCTGGCCCGGACCCTCCGTTTTGTGCCCAACCGCGAGGACCTCTTCAAGGCCCACGGCGGCGGGTTCAACGCCCAGAAGCAGGCCATCGACTCCGTGAACGAAGGCGAGATCCTCGTGATGGAAGCCCGCGGCGAAAAGGGCACCGGCACCGTCGGCGATATCCTGGCCCTCCGCGCCCAGGTGCGGGGCGCGGCCGCGATCATTACCGACGGCGGCGTCCGCGACTTTACAGCCGTGGCCGGCCTGGAGATGCCCACCTACTTCGCCAACCCGCACCCGGCAGTCCTGGGCAGGCGGCACGTCCCCTGGGATACGGACATCACCATCGCCTGCGGCGGCGCCACCGTCCAGCCCGGCGACATCATTGTGGCGGACGCGGACGGCATCCTGGTGATCCCGCCTGCCATCGCCGCGGAGCTCGCGGACGACTGCATCCGGCAGGAACGGGAGGAAGCCTTTATTTTCGAGATGGTGGGGCAGGGACACAGCGTTGACGGGCTCTACCCGATGAACGCCGCCTGGCAGTCCCGCTTCGAGGAAAGGGAAGCGGGCGCGCCCCATGCCTGACGGCGTGGCCACGGCCAGCAAATCCGAACAGGCCTACCAGGCCGTCAAAGCCCGGATCGTGGACGGCACCTATTCCCCCGGCTACCGCCTGGTGCTGGCCAAGATCGCCGAAGACCTGGGCGTCAGTGTGGTTCCTGTCCGCGAGGCCATCCGCAGGCTTGAAGCAGAGGGCCTGGTGACATTTGTTCGGAACGTCGGGGCAACGGTTGCCGGCATCGACCCCACCGAATACCTCTACACCATGCAGACGCTGAGCATCGTTGAAGGCGCGGCCACGGCGCTGTCAGCCCCGCTGATCGGACCGGCCGCCATTGACCGGGCCCGGGCCGTCAACGCGGAGATGCGCGACTGCCTGGACCATTTTGATCCCCTACGGTTCACCGCCCTCAACCAGACGTTCCACAGCATCCTGTTCGAATCCTGCCCCAACCCGCACCTGTTGGACCTGGTGCACCGCGGCTGGAACCGGCTGGCCTCCCTCCGGTCCTCCACGTTCCGCTTCGTCCCCGGCCGCGCCCACGACTCCGTGGCTGAACACGAGGCCCTCCTGCAGCTGATTGCATCCGGCGCCGGTGCTGACACCATCGAGAGGGCCGCGCGCCTGCACCGCTCCACCACCCTTGATGCCTACCTGGCCCAAACAAACCACTGACCAACGGACAAGGACCTCAACGATGACGACTCCTGCACAAACCACAGCCACGCATTACGTCCCCCAGGACCTGCCCGGCCACATCCAGCACTACATCAATGGCCGGTTTGTTGATTCCGTAGGTGGGGCAACCTTCGATGTCCTGGACCCGGTGTCCAACACCAACTACGCCACCGCAGCGGCCGGGCAGAAGGAGGACATCGACCTGGCCGTGGCCGCCGCCCGTGACGCCTTTGTGAACGGCCCGTGGCCCAGGATGAAGCCACGCGAACGCGCCCGCATCCTCAACAGGATCGCCGACGCCGTGGAGGCCCAGGAGTCCCGCCTGGCGGAACTTGAGACGTTTGATACCGGCCTGCCCATCACCCAGGCAAAAGGCCAGGCCCTGCGCGCGGCGGAGAACTTCCGGTTCTTCGCGGACCTGATTGTGGCCCAGTTCGATGACGCCATGAAGGTCCCGGGTGCCCAGATCAACTATGTGAACCGCAAGCCCATTGGTGTGGCCGGCCTGATCACGCCGTGGAACACCCCTTTTATGCTGGAGTCCTGGAAGCTCGCCCCGGCGCTGGCCACCGGCAACACCGTGGTGCTCAAGCCGGCGGAATTCACCCCTCTCTCGGCGTCGCTGTGGGCGCAGATCTTCAAGGACGCCGGGCTTCCGGACGGCGTGTTCAACCTGGTCAACGGTCTGGGTGAGGAGGCCGGCGACGCGCTCGTGAAGCACCCGGACGTGCCGCTGATCTCCTTCACCGGCGAGACGACCACGGGCCAGACGATCTTCCGCAACGCCGCGGCCAACCTCAAGGGCCTGTCCATGGAGCTCGGCGGCAAGTCACCGTGTGTCGTGTTCGCCGACGCCGACCTGGACGCCGCGATCGACTCCGCCCTGTTCGGCGTCTTCTCGCTCAACGGCGAACGCTGCACCGCCGGCTCCCGCATCCTGGTGGAACGCGCCGTGTACGAGGAGTTCTGCGAGAAGTACGCCGCCCGGGCCAGGAACATCGTGGTGGGCGATCCCCACGATCCCCGGACCCAGGTGGGCGCACTGGTCCACCCGGAGCATTACGCAAAAGTGGCTTCCTACGTGGAGATCGGCAAATCCGAGGGCCGGCTCCTGGCCGGCGGCGGCCGCCCCGACCACCTCCCCGAAGGCAATTACATCGCACCCACGGTGTTTGCCGACGTCGGGCCCGGCGCCCGGATCTTCCAGGAGGAGATCTTCGGCCCCGTTGTTGCCATCACGCCGTTTGAGGACGACGACGAAGCACTCGCCCTGGCCAACAACACCAAGTACGGGTTGGCCGCGTACATCTGGACCCAGAACCTGACCCGGGCGCACACGTTCTCCCAGAACGTCGAAGCCGGCATGGTGTGGCTCAACAGCCACAACGTCCGGGACCTCCGCACCCCGTTCGGTGGCGTCAAGTCCTCCGGGCTGGGCCATGAAGGCGGCTACCGCTCCATCGACTTCTACACCGACCAGCAGGCGGTCCACATCAGCCTCGGCGCGGTACACACCCCCAAGTTCGGCGCCTAAGCACCACCCCGCCCAACTGACTCGCAGTTGTTGTCGTTATGGGCCCCCAAAACGACAACAACTGCGACCTAGTTGGGCCTCGAGACCCTTTCAACGAAGAGAGCGCACCATGACGAATTTTGTTCCCACCCCCACCGCCCCGGCTCCGGACATTGTCCGCTGCGCCTACATGGAAATTGTGGTCACCGACCTCGCCAAGTCCCGCGAGTTCTATGTGGATGTCCTGGGCCTGCACGTCACCGAGGAAGACGGCAGCACCATCTATCTGCGGTCCCTGGAGGAGTTCATCCACCACAATCTGGTGCTCCGCCAGGGCCCCGTCGCCGCGGTGGCCGCCTTCGCCTACCGGGTCAAGTCCGCCGCCGAAGTGGACGCCGCCGAAGCCTACTACCGCGAACTGGGCTGCCGGGTTGAGCGCCGCAAGGAAGGCTTCACCAGAGGCGTTGGGGACTCCGTCCGGGTGGAGGACCCCCTGGGCTTCCCGTACGAGTTCTTCTACGATGTGGAACACGTCGAACGCCTCACCCAGCGCTATGACCTCTACTCCGCCGGAGAACTGGTCCGCCTGGACCACTTCAACCAGGTCACCCCGGACGTTCCCCGCGGCCGCGCCTACCTCGAAGACCTCGGCTTCCGCGTCTCCGAAGACATCAAGGATGCCGACGGCGTCACGTACGCCGCGTGGATGCACCGCAAGCAAACCGTGCACGACACCGCCCTGACCGGCGGCAACGGGCCCCGGATGCACCACGTCGCGTTCGCCACCCACGAAAAGCACAACATCATCCAGATCTGCGACAAGATGGGCGCCCTGCGCATCAGCGACAGGATCGAACGCGGCCCCGGCCGGCACGGCGTCTCCAACGCCTTCTACCTCTACATCCTGGACCCGGACAACCACCGGATCGAGATCTACACCCAGGATTACTACACCGGCGACCCCGACAACCCCACCATCACCTGGGACGTGCACGACAACCAGCGCCGCGACTGGTGGGGCAACCCGGTGGTCCCCTCCTGGTACACGGAAGCTTCCCTGGTCCTGGACCTGGACGGGAACCCGCAACCGGTGATCGTCCGGGAGGAAAAAAGCGAAATGGCCGTCACCGTCGGGGCTGACGGCTTCTCCTACACCCGGCCCACCGGCGACGGCGCCGCCGAAGGGTTCAAGCTCGGGGCCCAGCTGTGACCCTGGACCAATCCACAATTGAGGCCATCGCGGATGAGTTGGTGGCGGCCGGCCGCTCCCGGACGCCGGTCCCCCGGCTCACTGCCCGCTACCCGGGCATGACGGTGGCCGATTCCTACGCCGTGCAGCAGCTCTGGCGACGGCGGAACGAGGAAGCCGGCCGCACCTTGGTGGGCCGGAAGATCGGCCTCACGTCCAGGGCCATGCAGGCCGCCACGGGCATCACCGAGCCGGATTACGGCGCCATCTTCGATGACATGGTCCTCGACACCGGCTGCTCCGTGGCCTGGGACAAGTACACGCACCCGCGGGTGGAGGTGGAGCTCGCGTTTGTGTTGAAGTCAGCGCTCAAGGGCCCGGGCTGCACCATTTTCGATGTCCTGAACGCTACCGACTACGTGGTTCCGGCCCTGGAGATCCTGGACTCCCGGATCGAAATGGAGGGCCGGACCATCGTGGACACCATCGCGGACAACGCCGCGATGGGAGCCATGGTGGTGGGCGGGCGCCCGGTGAAACCGGACGCCGTGGACCTCCGCTGGGTCTCCGCCATCCTCTACAAAAACCAGACCGTCGAAGAAACGGGAGTCGCGGCAGGAGTCCTGGACCACCCGGCCAACGGAGTGCACTGGCTCGCCAACAAAATCGCCGCCCACGGGGACACGCTCAAAGCCGGCGACATCATCCTGGCAGGCTCCTTCACCCGTCCCCTCTGGGTAGCCAAAGGCGATACGGTGCACGCAGACTACGGACCCCTCGGGAGTGTCACATGCCGCTTCGACTAGACAACACCTTCCGGGACACCCTGCGCCATCAAAAAGAAAACGCCGGCAGGCCATTGGCCGGGATGTGGGTGTGCTCCGGCAGCCCGCTCATCGCGGAGCTCTGCGCCGGCTCCGGCCTGGACTGGCTGCTGGTGGACGCCGAGCACAGCCCCAACGGACTCGAATCCATCCTCGCCCAGCTCCAGGCCATCCACGGCTACCCCGTCCACACGCTGGTCCGGCCGCCGGTCAACGACACCGTACTCATCAAGCAGTACCTCGACCTCGGCGTGCAGAACCTGCTGATCCCCATGGTCCACTCGGTCCAGGACGCCGAAGCGGCGGTCGCGGCCACCCGCTACCCGCCCCACGGCGTCCGGGGCGTCGGATCCGCCCTGGCCCGGGCCGCCCGCTGGAACCGCGTCCCGGACTACCTGGCCCGGGCCAACGACACCATCAGCCTCACCGTGCAGATCGAATCAGCCGCCGCAGTCGACGCCGTCGCGGAAATCCTCGCGGTGGACGGCGTGGACGCCATCTTCCTTGGCCCCTCCGACCTCGCCGCGTCCATGGGACTTCTCGGACAGCAGGAACACCCCACGGTGATGGCCGCCGTCGAACACTGCCTCGCCGCCGCGAAGGCTGCCGGCAAACCCGCCGGCGTCAACGCCTTCAACCCCGCCACCGCCCGGCACTACCTCGACGTTGGGGCCGCCTTCATCCTGGTGGGCGCCGACGTCGCCCTCCTGGCCCGGGGCAGCGAGGCGCTGGCGGCGGAATTTGCCCGGACTGACGACGGCGGGACCCCCGGCAGCTACTGACCCCTGGTCCGGGAGGCTTCGGCATCGTCGCCGAACGACGCCTGCAGGGTCCGCTTCAGGATTTTCCCGCTGGGGCCCAGGGGCAGCTCGGTCCGCAGCTCGATGAGGCGGGGGTACTTGTGGGCCGCTAGCCGGGCCTGCGCAAATTCCGCCAGTTCCCCGGTCGTCACGGTGCTGCCGGGCACGGCGATCACAGCCGCGGCGATCTCCTGGCCATGGACCTCATGCGGTACCCCGAAAACCGCCACCGTGGCCACGTCCGGATGCTGGCTGAGGACTTCCTCGACCTCCCGCGGGTAGACGTTGTAGCCGTTCCGGATGATCATGTCGCCCTTGCGGTCCATGATGCGCAGGTAGCCGTCCCCGTCCTTGGTACCGAGGTCCCCCGTCCGGAACCAGCCGTCCACCAGGGCTTCGGCGGTGGCATCGGGCCGGTTCAGGTACCCCTTGAACAGGTTGTGGCCCCGGACCACCAGTTCGCCCAGCTCACCTGCCGGAAGCAGTTCGATGGCATCGGCCACCTCCGGCCGGGCAATGGCCACCTCCACTCCCCAGATCGCAGTACCGATGGTTCCGGGACGCGGTGTGGTGCCCACATGGTTGAAACTCGCCACCGGGGACGTCTCCGTCAGCCCGTAGCCCTCGTAGATCTCCACGCCGAAAAGTTCGCGGAAGCGATCGATCACGGCCACGGGAAGGGAGGAGCCACCCGAGATGCCATACCTCAGTCCCTCGGGGCGGCCCGGACTGGCCCTGATCGCTTCCAGGAGGGCCATGTACATCGTGGGGACGCCGAAGAAGATGTCAATGTTGTGGCGGCGCACCAGGTCCAATGCTGCCGCGCCGGTGAACCTCGGCAGCATCACCACGGTGGCCCCGGCGCGCAGGCCGGCGTTGAGCACACACGTCTGGCCGAACGTGTGGAACAGCGGAAGCCCGCCGAATATTTTGTCTCCAGCGCGGAGGTCGAATGTACTGGTGAGCAGCACGTTCACCTGCTCCACAAGCGCAAAATGCGTTCCCAGCGCCCCCTTTGGCTTCCCGGTGGTGCCCGAGGTGTACAGGATGGTTGCCGTGTCCTCCGGCCGGCGCGGCACGTACGTCCGGATAGGTTCGGCATCCGCCGCCGCGTCTTCGAGGCGTGGCAGTCCGTCCGTTGCCTCGGCCGCCAGGACGGTCAGGACCGGGGTTCCCGCGGCCCGGGCGCCCGGTTCGCCTTCCGGCAGCAGCGGCGCCGCGCAGACCAGCAGCTCCGCGCCGCTGTCGCGGATCACGTACTCGATTTCCCGTGCCTTCAGCAGCGCATGGACAGGCACCACGATGCCGCCCAGGGCCAGGACCGCGAAGTAAACGCGGGCAAAGTCGGCCACGTTGGGGACCAGGATGGCCACGGGCACGCCCGGGCCCACGCCGCGGTCCCGCAGTGCCCCGGCGTAGGCCTTGGCCTGGTCCCAGAGAGCGGCATAGGTAACACTTTCGTCACCCACGATCAATGCGACTGCGTCGGCCCTGCGGGCAGCTGACTCGGCAAGGATGGCGGCGACGGAGATGGTACCGAAGCCGTCGTTGGCTTGTTCTGTTCCCATGGCAACTTCCTTCGTGCAGCTGGTGCTGGAATTCGGGTGTCCGTGCAGGCCGGACCCGGGGAGCCGGTCAGGACGCTGTTGTGCACAGCATAGTGCCCGCGCCAGCCCTGGGCACGGCATCCCCCACCGCGGCCGCCGGATGGGAGAGAATCGGACGGGCGCCCCACAAAGCGCCCACCGCCGGCGCCAGGTCCCACCAAAGACTGGACCGGCGCAACCCAACGACAGTCAGGAACCCCAATGACTACTCCGGACACCCGCCCAACGGACACGCCCACCCGGACAGCACTGGTGGTGGGGGCCAGCGGAATCGCCGGCTCGGCCATCATTGAGCAGTTGGAGCGGGAGGGCGGCTGGACGGTCCTGGCACTCTCACGGACCCCGGTCGCCGGCTCAACCGCGAGGCACATCGCCGCGGACCTGATGTCACCGGCCAGCCTTGCCGGGGCACTGGCCGGGGCCGAACCCACGCACGTCTTCTTTACGGCATGGGCCAGGCAGGATTCGGAAGAGGAAAACATCCGCGTCAACGCCGCGATGCTCCGCAACCTGCTCCGGGCCCTGGCCCATGCCCCGGTGGAGCACGTAGCCCTGATGACCGGGCTGAAGCACTACCTTGGGCCTTTCGAGTCCTACGGTGCGGGACCGGTTCCGGATACACCGTTCCGCGAGGAGGAACCCCGGCTGCCGGTTCCGAATTTCTACTACGCCCAGGAAGATGAGTTGTGGGCGGCAGCAGCGCGGCAGGGGTTCCGCTGGTCCGTGCACCGTTCGCACACGGTGATCGGCCACGCGGTGGGTAACGCGATGAACATGGGCCTCACGTTGGCGGCGCAGGCAACCCTGTGCAAGGAACTGGGCAAACCGTTCATCTTCCCCGGCTCGGAAACCCAGTGGAACAGCCTCACCGACATGACCGACGGGGACCTGCTGGCGGAACATATGGTCTGGGCAGCCACGACGGAGCAGGCGGGCAACGAAGCTTACAACGTGGTGAACGGGGACGTGTTCCGGTGGCGCTGGATGTGGCCAAAGCTGGCGGCCTGCTTCGGCGTCACAGCCGAAGGCTTCAAGGACGCGCCACGGCCCCTCGAAGAGCAGATGCGGGGCATGGAAAAAGAGTGGTCGAGGATCGCAGCCGGCCACGGACTGGTCGAATCCGACCTGGGCAGGGTAGCTTCGTGGTGGCATACGGACGCTGACCTGGGACGCACCATGGAAGTCCTCGCGGACATGGGCAAGAGCCGGCAGGCAGGCTTCAAGGGCTACCGCCGGACTGATGATTCCTTCCGGAGGCTGTTTGACCGATACCGCGGCGACGGCATCATTCCCTGATCCGGCGTCCACACCAGTAGCGCCGCCGGACCAGGCGGCGGTAGCTTTGGACTACTTTCTTCCGCTGGGCAGCCAAGGTGCCGGAGGTGCCGCTGATGCAGGGCCTTTCCACGTCATTGGTGCTGATTGCCTTGCTGGCCATCCTGGCACCCCTGGCCGCCCGGTTCCTTGAGCGGGTAGTCAAGGTGCCCATTGTGGTCTTCGAAATTGTCCTCGGCATCCTGCTGGGTCCCAGCCTGCTGGGGTGGATCCAATCCACGGCGTTCACCGACACGCTGGCGGACTTCGGGTTGGCCATGCTCTTCTTTGTTGCGGGCAACGAGATCGATTTCGCGCTGATCCGCGGCAGGCCGGCCAACCGCGCGGCCACCGGGTGGATCATCTCGCTGGCCCTTGGAATCGCCGCCGGTTTCATCCTTGTCCCGGCAGCGGGCGCGGCAGTGATCATCGGCGTGGCGTTGTCCTCCACGGCCCTGGGCGCCCTGCTGCCCATCCTCCGCGACGAGGGCCGGTCCCGGTCGCCACTCGGCGTAGCAGTGACCGCACTCGGCGCGGCGGGTGAGTTCGGCCCGCTGATCGCCATCTCCGTGTTCTTCAGCGGCCGGCAGCTGGGCCCGGCAACCGCCGTGCTGCTGGGCTTTGTCCTCCTGACGGGCCTGGCCATTGTCCTGGCGTCCCGGTCCAGGCACACGCTGCTCCATTCCCAGGTCACCAGGACCCTTCACACCAGCGGCCAGTTCGCCGTCCGCGCCATCATGTTCATCCTCACCGTCCTGGTGGTGCTGAGCATGGTGCTGGGCCTGGACATGCTGCTGGGAGCCTTCGCGGCCGGTGTCCTGTGGAAGGTTGCCATGGCGCGGGCGCCGGAAAAGGACAGGACAGTCATCGAGGCCAAAACCGACGCGATTGCGTTCGGCTTCCTGGTGCCGGTATTTTTCATCGATACGGGCATCGATTTTGACCTGGGTGCACTCACCGGGAGCCCCGCTGCCCTGGCCCTGGTCCCCCTGTTTCTGCTCCTGCTGCTGGTGATCCGCGGGTTTCCGGCGCTGCTGGCCGCTCCGGCCCATTCCACTTTCGCGGACAAGCGGGCCATCATGCTGTTCTGCGCAACGGGACTGCCGATCATTGTCGCCGTCACCGCGATCGGGAAAGACCAGGGCCTGATAACCAGTGGAATGGCTTCGGCGCTGGTTGGTGCCGGCATGCTCTCGATCCTTGCATTCCCGCTGCTGGCCCTCCGCCAGCAGCAACGGGCGACCCCGGAACGCCGGTCCCGCAAAAGTAATTAGGGGGCTGAGCATTGACACGCCGCGCTGTCAGCACGTTAGAGTCATCCACCAAGGGGGACTCCGCGACGCCGCAAGACGAAGGGCCAGGTCCGCTGGACAATGAGCACCGAAGCGCAGGAACCCTTACATCACCGGCATCTTGGCGAGCGGCACCGGGCCGGTGCGCACATCAGGCGGATCACGCCCCGCACGTGGCTCATCCTCGCAGCGGCCGCGTTGCTCATCCTGGTCCTGGCCGCCTGGATCCGGGTGGCAGACCTGGCGTCGTCCATCGAAACCGATCTGAAGGCCGTCGCGCGGCTGATGCCTGAAATGCGGCAACAGGTGGCCGGAACGGACATTGCGGGCGCCCGGGGAACGGCGGAAAGCATCCGGCTGCATACCGCAGCGGCCAGCAGGGCCGCCCATGACCCGCTCTGGGAGGCCGCGTCCGGCCTCCCCTGGGCTGGACCGAACTTCAGCACCGTCACGGAAGTGGCGCGGTCCGCCGACGAAATCACCAGGCTGGGGCTCCTGCCCCTGATTAACGTCCTGGCGTCCCTGGATTGGGACACCCTGGTCCCGCGTGAATCCGGCACCGACCTGGAACCCATGAAAGCCGCTGCACCCAGTGTGGCTGCAGCCGCCGACGCCGTGCGGGCTTCCTCGGACCGGCTCGCAGCCATTGATGACCGAAGGGTATGGCCGCAGGTGGCCGATCAGCTGAACCTGGCGCGCGGGCAACTCCGGGAGGTCACCGGAGCCCTCAGTGCAGCCGCCGACGCAGCCAGGGTGGCCCCGGCGATGCTGGGCGCGGACGCACCGCGCAACTATCTCCTGATGATCCAAAACAACGCTGAATCCCGCGCATCAGGCGGAATCCCCGGCGCTTTGGCCGTCATTACCCTGGACCGGGGAAAACTGACCCTGTCCGCCCAACGGAGCGCCGCGGACCTCGGCACCATGACCCCGGCCCTCGGGAGCGACCCGGAGCAGCTGGCCCTGTACACGGCCCGGCTGGGCACCGCCATGCAGGATGTAAACCTGACGCCTGATTTCCCCTCCGCCGCCGCAACGGCCAGGGCCATGTGGGAACGGAAAACCGGGCAGGGGGTGGACGGTGTCATCTCCATCGATCCCGTGGCCCTGAGCTACATCCTCGCAGCGACCGGCCCGGTCAAATTCACGGGCCTGGAACTGGTGGCGGCGGCCGCCGTTGGCCTGCCAACCGAGCTGACCGAACAAAACGTGGTCCCCACCCTGCTCTCGGACGTTTACGCCAAAATAGCGCAGCCCAAAAGCCAGGACGAGTACTTCGCGGGAGCCGCCCGGCAGATCTTCGGCGCTCTGTCCAGCGGCAAGCCGGAAGCCGCCGGGCTCATGACCGCGCTGACCCAGGGTACAGCCGAAGGCCGGGTCCGGGTGTGGTCCGTGGCAACGGGCGAACAGGATGTCCTGGGCAGGTACGACCTCGGCGGATCGATCTCCGGCCCCAGCCTTGCGCCCGCGCAGTTCGGCATCTACCTCAACGATGACACCGGCGCCAAAATGGACTACTACGTGCGGCGCACCGTCCAGCTGGTCAAAGCCTGTCCCAGGGGGGGCTTCGAACAAACCACCGTGCGGGTCAAAAGCACCAACACCGCTCCCGTGGACGCAGCAACCTCACTGCCTGCCTACGTCACCGGAGACGGGCGCACTGTGGAACCGGGTTCAGTCCGGACGAATGTTGTGGCCTACGGTCCGCTGCAGGCGAACGTGGAGGCGGTCACCGAGGACGGCCGGGCGGTGGACCTGTCGCCACACCTGCACCAGGGCCGTCCCGTGGCGGTCCATACGATCGTCCTCAAGCCAGGGGAAAGCAAAACCATCGATTTCAGCTTCGGAAAAATTCTTCAGGACACCGAACCCGAACTCGCTGTTACCCCCACCATCCAGCGCGCCGATGACGTGCTGCTCCCCCCGCTCGATTCGCCGTGCGGCTGAGCTGACGCAGCCGGCGCGGCCTTGGGTGTCGCCCGGGAACCCTCAGCGGCCGGCCGGCCCGTAGTGCGCGGCCAGTTTCGCCAATCCGTCGTCCAGCGACACAGCGGGCGTCCAGTCGAGGAGTTCGCGGGTGCGCCGCTGGTCGAACCAGTGGGCGGTGGACAGCTGCTCGGCCAGGAACCGGGTCATGGGCGGCTCCTCGTTCCGGCCGGCCCAGGTCCAGAGCCGCTCCACCACTGCTCCGCCGGCCCGTGCCAGCACACCCGGCACCGCCCAGGAGGGCGCCTTGACGCCGCCGGCGGCGCAGATGCCCGCGAGCAGCTCGCCCACTGGCCTGGGCTCACCGTTGCTGACCACCAAAGCCTGGCCGCTGACGTGGTCCATGCGGTGCAGTGCTGCCACGATGGCCGCGGCGGCGTTGTCCACGTACGTGGTGTCGATCAAGGCGGCGCCGGCGTCGAGCAGGGGCAGCCGACCGTGCCTGGCGCGGGCCAGGACCCGTTCCACCAGCTGGGTGTCGCCGGGGCCCCAGACGATGTGGGGGCGCACCGCCGCCACCCGCAGCTCCGGGCTGTTCGCCGCCAGCGCCAGCAGTTCTGCTTCCGCCTTGGTGCGGGAGTAATCGCCGTGAGCCCGCACGGGATCGGCAGGCTCCGCGGCCAGGCCGGTGATGGCGGCGCCGGAATTGGCCACCGACGGTGAGGAAACAAACACCACGTCCCGTACGCCGGCCCCGCGGGCTGCGTCCAATACCCGGCGGGTGCCCGCAACGTTCACCTCGTCAAATTCCGCGGCACGGCCGGTGAAGGAAACCTTCGCCGCGAGGTGGATGATCCCTTCCGCGCCGCGGACCGCTGCGTCAAGTTCGCCCGCGTTGGTGACGGAACCGCGGAAGTCCGTGGCGCCGTCGACTCCTGAGGGGCGGCGCTGGAAGGTGGCGACCGTGTGGCCCTGGTGGACCAAAAGGCGCGCCACCGCTCCGCCGAGCAGTCCGCTGGCACCCGTTACCAGGACCCTCACGGCTTCCCCGGCCGGCCGCCGGCCAGCACGCGTTCTGCCCACCGCGCCAGCCTGGTCCTGTCGATCTTGGCGTTGTGCCTGATGTCGGTGGGCTGCGCAGGCACCGCGAGCACCGCCGCGACGTCAACCCCCGCATCCCGTGCAGCGCCGCGGACGCGGCCGGCCAGTTCAGGCGTGGCTGGACCCGCTTTGCGGACCGGTGGGAGGGTCTCGACGACGGCCACCACGGCCTGGGTGCCGGCCGGGCCGACGCCGGTGATGGCAGCCAACCTGATGCCGGGGAGCCGTTCGATGGCCTGTTCGGCGCCCACCGGCGTCACGGTGGCGTCGGGGGCCGTGACGATGTGGGCGAGGCGGCCTTCCACCCAGAGCCGGCCTGCGGCGTCGAAATGGCCCACGTCACCGGTGCGGTGCCAGCCCGGGACGGAGACGCTTCCGCGCTGGACCAACCACAGCCTGTCGTACGCCTCTTTGACGTGTGGAGCACTGACCAGGATTTCCCCGGTCACGCCAGGCGCGGTGCTGGGTCCGGAGCCGGGCGCGGAACCATCCGCGGCAAGCGGGATGACGGCTACGCGGGCGCCTTGGACGGGCCAGCCCACGCAGACGCCGTTGCCTGCTCCTGCCACGGTGCCGGCGGCTGCGTCAGCGGCGGCCTGCCGGATCTGCCCGAGGCTGATGTCCGTGACGGGCAACGCTTCGGTCATGCCGTAGGGCGTGTGCAGGGAAGCGAGGGGCAGCAGGCGCTGCACCTGTGCCAGCAACGGTTCGGGGACCGGTGCGCCGGCGGAGAGCAGCAAGCCGATCCGTGCCAGGGCCTCCCGGCTGGAGCCGCCCATGCCGGTCTCGGTGTCGATAACGTTCCGCAGGGCCGCCGGCGAGGCGAAGACCACCGTGGCGCCGATGGCCGCGGCGGCGTCCCCCAACGCGCGTGCTGTCAGGGTCCGGGGCGCAGTGACGTCCATGTCCGGGGTGACGGACACCGCACCGAGGGCTGGTCCCAGCAAGGCGAAGGGGGCGAATCCCGCCACCAGCCGTGCGCCGGGTCGGATCCCGAACGTGCCGGCCACAGTGTCGCGCATCGCTGCCAGCTGCCGGTGTGTGTAGAGGACGCCCTTCGCGGGCCCGGTTGACCCTGAAGTGAACAGCACCGCTGCGGGGGCATCCGGATCTGCTGCTCCGATCACGTGGGTCGCGCTGGCGGGGGCACCTGCCCGCGCCAGCGCCTGCAGCGACGTTTCCACCCCGAGGAGCCGCCGGCGTGCGGCCGGAAGGTCCTGGACGCTGATCCGCCGGCCAGGCCAGCCAAGGACCGAGGCGGCGGCCAGCGCCTTGTCGATGCCGATGAGGAAATCGGCGGTGGCTCCCTTGACGGCGCGGCTCATGCCCTTGGTTCCCAGTCCTGCGTCTGCCACTACCACCACGGCTCCCAGCCGGAGGCAGGCATACAGCGTGACGGTCAGGTCCACACCGGGCGGAACCATCAGGCTGACCCGGCTGCCGCGTTCCACGCCGGCGTCGTGCAGTCCCGCAGCGAGGTCCAGGATGTTGCGTTCCAGGTCCTGCCAGCTGAGCGAGCGGTCCACTGTGCCATCCGCGGCCATTTCGGCGACGGCGGTCCCCGTTGCGGCGGGCCCTGCGGCCAGTTTCCCGAGTTGGTCCCACAGCGGCGTGAAAGCTACCGGTTCCGGCGCGGCAGGTTCCGGCAGCGCCGGAGTCCCCTGGTCGGCGAGCCATTGGAACACCGGCGTGGCAATGTCGCGGTCTTCGGCCACCAGGTGGCCGGCGCCTTCGAAGCGGTGGATAGTGGCGTTCGGCAGCCGGCCGGCGAGGTCCTTGAGGTATTTGTCGGAGAAGATCGGATCCCGGGGGCCCCACAGCATCAGGGCCGGTACTTCCAACCCGCGCAGGCGTTCCGCGACGCCGGACAGCGCAGCAAAGCTGGGATGCCCGGCGTCCACGGGGATGTCCGCCACAAAATTTCCGACGCCGGCCCGCCGGTCCGCGCCGCGGTACGGGGCCATGTAGGCGTCCCGGATATCCGGGGAGAGCGGCGGGTGGGCCAGCGCATGGGTCACCCGCAGGAACGCGTCAGAGGTTGTGGTGCCCCAGCCATGCACGGCCGGGTGGAGGGCAAGCCGCAGCGCCGCCGGGATGTCCGATTCCGGCGGCTGATGCACGGCCGTGTTGGTGAGCACCACCCCGGCAAGATCGTCCGGATGCGCCAGGGCCCAGCCCAGGCTGATCACACCGCCCCAGTCGTGGCCCACGGTGACCACAGGGCCGGACAGGCCCAGGGCATCAGTCAGGTCGCCCAGATCGTTGATCCGGTCGGCCAGCCGGCGGAACGTTCCCGTCCGTTCCGAGAAGCCCATGTCCAGCTGGTCCACGGCCACCACGCGCCAGGGATGGGCGGGATTGGACCCTGCTGCCAGCAGGGTCCGCCACAGGTAGGACCAAGTGGGGTTGCCGTGGACGCAGAGTAGGGTGCCGGCAGGTTCCAGGCCCAGGCGTTGCAGCTGGGCGCTGTTGTCCAGCAGGTGCCAGCGGCGGACCGTTCCCGGCCCATCGGCTGCGGAGGTGGATGGCACATCAACTTCCCGCGGCCACTCCGGGTGGACCCCGGGCCAGCCGGCGGCTACCAAACGAGTTCCAGCATTGCGGTGTTCAGGCCGGAGCCCACACCCATGCACAGCACCCGGTCCCCGGCTTCCAGGGACTGCGCTTCGGCGGCCAGGGTCATGGGCAGGGACGCCGGACCCACATTGCCCCAGTGCGGGAAGGTGATGGGCACCTTGTCAGGATCCAGGTCGATGGCGTCGATGATGGCCTGCGTATAGGCGTTGCTCACCTGGTGGGTGACGTACCTGTCCATGGAGCCCCAGTCCCACTCGGGGTGCGCCTCGTGCCAGGCGTCCACCACAAGCTGCAGGCCGCCGTCGAGCAGGCCTTTGGTGTCAGTGGACATGCCGTCAATGCCGCCCACACACAATTCGTGATGTTCGGTGCCGGCACGCATCACGCCGCCCACAATCCGATGGGCACCGGGGTGCCGGTCCGCGGGGCCAAGCACTGCTGCCGCTGCACCGGAGCCCAGCGTCAGGGTGGCGAACTCCCGGTTGAAGTCCTCCCGGGTGGTTTCCGGCCGTTGCAGCCGGGCCAGTGTGGCCTCCTGCGTACCCTGGGCATCCTCGGCGTTGACGATCATTGCGTAGTCGATCTGGCCCGAGTCGATCATGTTGGCCGCCAGGGTCATGCCGTTGACGAATCCCAGGCAGGCGTTGGCCAGGTCAAAGTTCATGGCCGACGACGGCAGGCCCAGGCCGTGATGGATCTTCACCGCAACGGATGGC
Source organism: Arthrobacter sp. ZBG10 (assembly GCF_001238605.1). Taxonomy (NCBI): domain Bacteria; kingdom Bacillati; phylum Actinomycetota; class Actinomycetes; order Micrococcales; family Micrococcaceae; genus Arthrobacter; species Arthrobacter sp. ZBG10. The sequence goes on from NZ_LFQH01000034.1 coordinate 54,014, forward strand.
TCAAGGTTGCGCCGGGTCACCGACGTGTTGATCAACAGCCCCACCTGCGAGGCATTGATGCCGGCCTCAGCCAGGGCCTTGGCGCCGGCCTCAATGGCTGCATCATCGAAGGAGGTCCCGGCCGCCCACCAGCGCCGGTGCGTGATGCCTGCCACGCGTTCCAGCAGCCGCGGCGGGAACTTCAGCCGCTGCAGCGTGGACGCCAGCCTGCGGTCGAACTCCGTGGAGCTGACGATCATGGGAGCCTCGACACTGCTTACCGAAAGCAGCGCCGAGTTGTGATGCCGGAAGGTTGCGTTACCTGCCAATTCAAGCCTCTGTTCGTTTCCGTCCTGCGTTCCTGCGGGGACTTTACCCAAAAAGCGCAAGTCCAGAAGCTTAACTATGCTGGTGCGCGCCCGAATCTGCACATTAACCACGCTGTTGGGCCGCCAAGATGGAGCAAGATCACTAAGTTTGCTTCGCACCAGGGCAGCTGGGGCGACGGGGCGGATCGGCTGCCCGACGGCGGCCGCCAAGTGCCGCCGTCGGCCGTCTGTTGGTGCTGCAGGCAAATACCGGTCCGGCTCTGGACTCTCCGGCAAGGCGCACCCACACTGGCTGCATGGGGTGGAATTTTTACCGAGGTGCCTGTTCCATACCCTTTGAAAGGACCTGGTCATGCCGGACCTGTCAGCATTCTTTCCCCTGATCGCCATCATTCTTGGAGTACTTGTTGCGGTCGGATTCATCTGGGGGGCCACCCGGCTGATGTGGAAGGTGGCCGAACCCAACGAGGCCCTCATCATTTCCGGGCTGACCCGGGGAACGCCGGAAACCCGGGCCGGGATGGACTTCAAAATTGTCACCGGTAAGGGTGCGCTGGTGCTTCCGGGGCTTCAGACAGTGCGGGCCTTATCGCTGACGTTGAACGAGACCGAACTGAAAGTCTCCTGCGTCACCTCCCAGGGCATCCAGGTCATCGTGGAGGGCGTGGTCATTTACAAGATCGGGGATGCGCCGCCCTTCATCGCCAACGCGGCCCGGCGGTTCCTGGGCCAACAGCCCAAAATGCAGAGCCAGGTCTACAACGTTTTCGAGGGCCACCTGCGCTCCATCATCGGCAGCATGACGGTGGAGGAGATCATCCGCGAACGGGACAAACTCGGCTCGCAGGTCCGCAGCGCCAGCGGCGTGGAAATGGAAAAGCTGGGTCTTGTGGTTGATTCCCTGCAGATCAAGGACCTGCAGGACCCCACGGGCTACATCCAGAACATCGCCAAGCCACACATCGCGCAGGTGAAAATGGAAGCCCGCATCGCGGAGGCCACCCGGAACCGTGAAGCAGCCGAAAAGGAAGCGGAGGCCGCCGCGCTGATCGCGGATGCGCAGAGCATCTCAGCCATCAGGCAGTCTGTGGCGCAGGCCAACGCCGAGCGGGCCAGGGCCAACGCCGCCCAGGCCGGACCCTTGGCCGACGCCACGGCGCGGCAGCAGGTGGTGGTCCAGGAAACCGAGGTGGCCAAACTGGAGGCGGACCGGGAGGAACAGAAGCTCCAAACCACAGTCCGGAAACCCGCCGATGCCAAGGCCTACGCCAAACGCACCGACGCCGAAGGCCAAAAGGCCGCGGACATCAGCGCGGCCGAGGCCCTGGCGCGGCGCACCGAACTCGAAGCCCAGGCCAATGCCCGCCGAACGGAACTGCAGGCGCAGGCAAATGCCACCGCCGCAGCTGCCGCTGCAGGCGCCACCAAGGTCACCGGCGAGGCAGAAGCCGCAGCCACGCGGGCCAGGGGTGATGCCGCGGCCTCGGCGATCAAGGCCAAGGCACTGGCTGAAGCGGATGGCATCAAAGCGCGGGCCGAAGCGTTGGGAACCAACCAGGACGCGGTGATCTCCCAGCAGCTCGCGGAGAACATGCCCGCCATCATCGCGGCAGCGGCCGAGCCGTTTTCGCACGTGGGCCATATGACGGTCCTGAACGGCGGCGAAGGTGTGAACAAGATGCTGGGCGGCATTCTCGCGCAGGCCGGCGACTACCTGCCGGTCCTTGCGTCGGCGCTGAAAAAGGGCCAGGCGGGCCAGCAGCCGCCGGCAGCTCCCGGCGCCTGAGGAACAGCTGATGCACAGGGAAGCCGACCGGAGCCTGACCGGCCGGATCGGAAGGGTTTCCGGGCGGATCGGGCCGGGCACCATCGGCGAGGTGATGCTTTCCTACCGGGGTGGCACTGCTGCCTTCCACGCCCACCCGTTCGACGGGGTGAGCGGCTTTGCCGTGGGTGATGAGGTGCTGGTGATCTACTTCGACCCGCCGCAAACGGTGTACGTGGATGAACTCCCTGACGTGTTGCGGCATACCGGTTGAGGCCGGCGCTTCACCAGCCGCCGCGCGTTGGTGTGTGTCCGGTCCGCGCGTCGTCCGGCATGGCCATTTCGGCGCGCAGGCCCAGCAGGCGGATGGGTTGCCCCTCCTCGATCGCGGCTGACAGCTCCACCGCCCTGGCAAGGATTTCGTCCCGGTCGAAGGTTTCCGGGATCTTCTTCGCGTGTGTGGTGGTGCGGAACGGGGCGTAACGGACCTTCAGTGTCAGCCCCACCACGGGCCTGCCTTCGGCCGCCACATCCGTCAGGACCCGTGCCACCAGCTCCCTGACGGCGTCCGCCACCTGGGCAGGTCCGGTGAGGTCCTGCTGGAAGGTGGTTTCGCGGCTGTGCCCGCGGGCCACCCAGGGGGTGTCGTCCACCTCGCTGGCACCGTCCCCGCGTCCCAGGCTGGCATACCAGGGACCCATCTTCGGGCCGAATTCCAGCACCAGGGCTGCAGGATCACAGGCGGCGAGCCCGGCCACGGTGCGGACGCCAAGTTTCGCCAGCCGGGCCGATACCTTGGACCCCACCCCCCACAGGTCCTTGGTGGGCCGGTCCCCCATCACGTCCAGCCAGTTCGAGGCCGTGAGCCGGAAGACGCCGGCCGGTTTGCCGAACCCGGTGGCCACCTTGGCCCGGACCAGCGTGTCTCCGATGCCTACGCTGCACTGCAGCTCCGTCCGGGCCAGCACAGCCGCCTGCAACTGCCGGGCGTACGCTTCCGGGTCCGCCGTGGTGATGCCGACGAAGGCCTCGTCCCAGCCCAGGACCTGGACGACGGCGGCCGGCTGCGCCCGCAGCGTGGCCATAACCGCCTCGGACGCCTCAAGGTACGCCTCCTGGTCAACAGGCAGGATCACGGCGTCGGGGACTTTCCGGGCCGCGATCCGAAGTGGCATCCCGGATCCCACTCCGAAGGCCCTGGCCTCGTAGGAAGCCGTGGACACCACGGCCCGCTCCGTAGGGTCGCCCCGGCCGCCGACAATGACCGGCCGGCCCGCAAGCTCCGGCCGCCGCAGGACTTCGACGGCAGCTATGAACTGGTCCAGATCGACGTGCAGCACCCACGGAATTCCGCTCACGCCATCAGTGTGCACCATTTCACCGAAGCGCGCGTTCCCGGCTGCTGCCTGCCCAGTCTTGAACAAGCCTGCTGCACGTCAGTCGAGCTTGACGCCCCGGAGCAGCACCAGCGTTCCGCCCACCACAACAGCGGAGACGAGGAACACCCCCGCGGCGCCAAGCCCTGCAGCGACGGTGCCGATCGCGGCGGGCAGCACCACCTGTCCCACCCGGTTGCCGGCAAGCCGCAAGGCCAGCGCCCGGCCCCGCTGTCCCGCCGGGGCACGGGATGACAGCCAGGACATGGTGAGCGGCTGGCCGATCCCCAGCCCCAGTCCCAGCACCCCCATCACAACAAACAGCAGCCAGGCAGGCATGGGGATCGCCGCAACAGCCAGCGCCACCGTGGACAGGACAAGGCTGACAACCAGCAGCGGCATGCGCCCCATGGCCCTGGCAGCCCGGCCCAACAGGATGCGGGAAAGCATTGAGAAAACGGCCCGGACGGTCAGCATGGCACCCACGGTGGCCGCCGTCAGCCCCCGTTCGGTTCCCAGTGCGGGAAGGTAGACCATCGTCAGGTCCACCACAGCCAGGACGGTGGCACTGGTGGCCAGGGCCCGGGCAACGCCAGGGGTCTTGAGCAATGCCAGGGAACCACCGCCTCTCCCCGGCGCGGCGGTTCCCCTTATGCCGCTGCTGACGCTTCCTGACACCGCAAACGTTGTCAGGAAGAGGACCAGGGCCATGCACACGGCCAGCAGGAAAATGGCCTGCGTGTCCGGGCGGATAACGGCCCCGCCCACCAGTGCAATCGCAAGCGGCCCCAGGGCCTGGCCCAGCGATGCGGCGAAGGTCAGGTATCCGAACGCCGAGTCCAGCCTGGCTGCGACGGCGTTGTTGGCCACCACAGCCTGCTGTCCCACCACACACGCCAGTTGGCCCGCGCCCAACACGGCAGTGCCGATCACCAGGGTGGCAATGGACGAGCCAGCCACCAGAAGGAAGGCGGAACTGGCCAGCACAACGGCGGATCCGATGGCCATCAGCCGGCGCTCGCCCAGGCGGTCCACCAGTGCGCCCGTTGGCACGGCAAGCAGGAGCGGGAAGACGGCGTAGCTGGCGGCCAGGAGTCCGAGGGCGTAGCCGGGCACGTCCAGTTCGAGGGCACGGTAGGTCGCGGCCGGCCGGACCAGGAAGGTGACGGCCTGGATCAGCGCGGAGTGCACCAGCAGGGCCGTGGCCGAGCGGCGGCCGAGTTCACCGATCACGGGGTGACCGGGCCGTTGCGCGTGATGGCCCGCAGGGACGCGTCCCGGGCGGCGATCACATGCTCGAACGCGATGGCAGCGGCCTCGTCCGGATTCCCGGCCGCCACGGCCGCCACCAGGATCCGATGCTGGGCCAGGGCAGCATCGCGCCGGTCCTGGGTGCTGTTGGTGAAGTGCCGGTACCGCTCCATCTGGCTGGAAACCTGGCTATGGACGCGATGGGCCCACGAGTTTCCGGCAATGCCGGCGATTTGGGCGTGCAGGGCCATCCCCTGCTGCATTGCGTCATCGGCAAACTCCACCAGGGCGGCGTTACGCGCCAGGATCCGCTCCAGCGCTTCGATGTCGGCAGCCGTCGCTTTGAGGCAGGCGTTGCGCGCCATCAGGGATTCCAGGGCCGCGCGCACCTCGTACAGCTCCGAAATCACCACTTCGTCCAGGTCCGGCACCAGCACGCCACCCGTTGGTTGCTGCTCCAGGAGGCTTTCGGAAATGAGCCGCCGGATCGCCTCCCGCAGGGGCGTCCGGCTGATCTGGAGTTCGGCGGCCATCGCCGGTTCGTAGATCCGCTCCCCCGGCTTCAGCTCGAGCGTCAGGATCCGGCGCTTCAGCTCTGCGTAGACGACGTGGGCACCGGTGTTCCGGGCAGTTTGTTCTGGCATTGCGCCACCTCCGCATACAAGTCTACTTGTATACAAGACCGTGCAGGCAGACCCGGCGCTGGGCTCGGGTGATGGAAGTCGAGCACAGCTTCGCCGGCGGAAACGCCAGCGGCGCCGTGGTGCGCGTGGGAGTATCCGTCCTCACACGCCGCCGGCCGCAGCTGCCAGCGTCGCATCGATGACTGCCGGCGACAAAACATGCTGGGCCACCATCTGGCTGGCGCCCAGGATGGCGGCACTCGCGCCGGCCAGGGCCACACCGATGTGCAGCCGTGACGTGGCAAGGGGCAGCGACCGCTGGTAGACGACCTCCCGGATGCCCGCCACCAGGTGGTCGCCGGCTTCGCCCAGGCTGCCGCCGATCACAATGACGGACGGATTGAGCAGGTTCACAACCGTGGCCAGCACGTCACCCACGTCCCGTCCGGCCTGGCGGAGAGCCTGGACTGCACGGACCTCCCCCTCAGCGGCGAGCCGGAGCACATCCGCCCCCGTTGCAACGTCCAGTCCCTGACCGCGCAATTCCGCGGCCAGCGCGGGGCCCGAAGCGAGCGCTTCGAGGCAGCCATGGTTGCCGCAACGGCACAGCACCCCGCTTCCCCGCGGCACCCGGACATGGCCAAGGTCTCCGGCGGTGCCATCCGCCCCGCGCTGGAGCGCACCGCTGCTGATGATGCCCGCGCCAATCCCGGTAGCCACCTTCACAAAAAAGAAGTTGTTGTGCCCGGCCCAGTGGGCCGCACGTTCCCCCAGCGCCATGATGTTGACGTCGTTATCCACCAGGACCGGGACGGCCAGTGACTTCCGGATGTACTGGACCACGTCAAAACCGTCCCATCCGGGCATGATGGGCGGCTTAACGGGAGTACCGGTGCTGTGCTCCACGGGTCCCGGCAGGCCCATGCCGACTCCGGCCAGTTCCTGCAGGCTGCGGCCGGCACCTGCCAGCACCTCCCTGCCCAACGTGACAACGCGGTCCAGCACCACTTTGGGGCCGTCGGCAATATCCAGGACGGCGCGGCGCTGGCCCAGGACCTTTCCGCCCAGGTCGGTCACGGCAACGATCACGTGCGTCGCGCCGACGTCGACCGCCAGCACCACCCGCGCGGCCGGGTTGAAGGCAAAGCGCGACGGCGGCCTGCCGCCGCTGGAGACCGCCTCCCCGGCCGGTCCCACCAGTCCGGACAGCATGAGCGCATCAACCCGTGCAGCGACCGTGGACCGGGCAAGTCCTGTGCTGAGGGCAAGTTCGGCCCGGGTCCTGGCCTTCCCGTCGCGCAGCAGCTGGAACAGGCCCCCCGCACGGCTGTGGCTGCCCGCGGCTTCAGCGGGCGGGGGCAGCAGGTCTCCGGATGTGGGCATACGACATGGATAGCACGCCCACTTATATATGTCACGCCAGCAACTTTTGCTTGACCTTCGACAGAAGTGGCCTTAGGTTTGCAGGAGACCCGAAATGTACTGCACAACACATCCCCCATGCCAAGGAAGCCAGGAAAACATGCCGTATTCAATCCAGCTCTACACCCTGCGTGATGCCATGTCCGCGGACCTGCCCGGAACCATCCGCAAGGTAGCGGAAATCGGCTTTACCCAGGTGGAGCCGTACAACTTTGTGGCCACAGCCCAGGAGCTCGGTACGGCGTTGAAGGAAAACGGCCTGACGGCCCCGTCCGGCCACGCTCCGCTGCTCAGCCAGGACCAGGACCAGATTTTCGCGGCGGCCAGGGAACTTGGCATCACCACGGTGATTGATCCGTTCATCGGCGCAGAGCACTGGCAGGAAGCCGCAGACATCGAGGCGACGGCAGCGAAGTTGAACGACGCCGCCAAAAAGGGTGCGGACTACGGCATTCGGGTGGGCTACCACAACCACCAGTGGGAGCTGGAGTCCACCATCGGGGACCAGACGGCGCTGGAATACTTTGCCGGCCTGCTGGATCCGGAGGTTGTCCTGGAAGTGGACACGTACTGGGTTGGGGTGGGCGGCCAGGATCCGGTGCAGGTGCTTGAAAGGCTTGGCGACCGGGTGAAGCTGATCCACATCAAGGACGGTCCGCTCACCACCGACACCAAAGCCCAGCAGCCGGCCGGCCAGGGCCTGGTCCCGGTCCTTGACGTCATTGCCGCCGTGAAGTCCCTGGAGGTAGGCGTGGTGGAATTCGACGACTATGACGGCGACATTTTTGCGGGCATCGCCGCTTCCCTGGCCTTCCTCACCGCCAACACCCCCGCAGGAGCCAGCGCATGAGCACCCCTTCAGCAACAACCCGCCGCGGACCCGTGGGCGTCGCCGTCATCGGCGCCGGCAACATCTCCAAGGCCTACCTGGACAACCTCACTACCTTCCCCGACCTGAAAGTCCTGGTCATCGCAGACCTCTTCGTTGAGGCAGCCGAGGCCCGCGCCAAGGAATACGGCGTCCCCGAATGGGGCGGCCCGGACGCCGCCCTGAACCATCCCGACGTCGAAATCATCGTTAACCTGACCATCCCCGCCGCCCACGTGGAGGTTGCCACCGCGGCGGTCAAAGCCGGAAAACATGTCTGGACCGAAAAGCCGTTCAGCCTGGATCGGGAATCGGGCCTGGGTCTGCTGAAGGTTGCGGACGCCGCCGGCATCCGGCTCGGTTGTGCTCCGGACACGTTCCTGGGCGCAGGCCTGCAGACCGCCCTGCGGCTGATCCAGCGCGGGGATATCGGCACGCCGCTGACCGCAATGACCACGTTCCAGACTCCTGGCCCGGAATCGTGGCACCCCAACCCGGCCTTCCTTTTCCAGTACGGCGCCGGTCCCCTGTTCGACATGGGGCCGTACTACCTCACCACACTGGTCCAGGCCTTCGGGTCCATCAACAAGGTGGCCGCCGTCGGCTCGAAGGCCAAGGAGGTGCGCGTGATCGGTTCCGGTCCCAAGGCAGGCGAGGAATTCACCGTCGAGGTCCCCACCCACGTCTCCGCGATGGCGCTCTTCGACTCCGGCGCATCCTCGCACAGCGTCTTCTCCTTCGAATCCCCCCGCGTCCGGATGGGCTTTGTGGAAATCACCGGCACCGAAGCAACCATTTCCCTCCCGGACCCCAATAATTTCGACGGCGACATCCGGCTCTGGCGTGCGGGAGACGACGAGTGGACCGTTATCCCCGCGACCGGTCCGGCCAACGGCCGCGGCATGGGGGTCCTGGACATGGCCAGGTCCCTCCGCGCCGGGGTCCAGCACCGCGCCACCGGCGAACTGGCCTACCACGTGCTGGACAGCATGGTCTCCATCGCGGAATCCGTGGAAACCGGCACGTTCGTGGACGTAGCCAGCACGGCCGGCACCGCACCCGCCCTCCCCGAGGACTGGGCGCCGGAAACCGCAACCCTCTAACCGAAGCGAAGCAGGCACACCTTTATGCGCACTCCCGAAACCCCTACCGCACAGCCACCCGCAGCAGCGGACCGGCCATTGGGCGTGGCCATGATCGGCTACGCCTTTATGGGCAAGGCCCATTCGAACGCGTGGCGGAATGTGGCCAGCTTCTTCGACGTACCCGCCATCGAGCAGAAGGTGCTGGTGGGCCGGGACGCTGGTGCGGTGGCCGAGGCCGCAGCCCGGTACGGGTGGGCGGAGTCAGCCACCGACTGGCGTGAGGTCATCGCGCGGGACGATATCGACATCGTGGACATCTGCGCGCCCGGGTGGATGCATGCCGAAATCGCCATCGCGGCGCTCGCAGCCAACAAGCATGTCCTGCTGGAGAAGCCCCTGGCCAACACCCTCGCCGAGGCGGAAACCATGACCACCGCCGCGGCGGCCGCCCGGGCACGGAACGTGCAGTCGATGGTGGGGTTCAACTACCGCCGGGTGCCTGCCCTGGCACTGGCCCGGGAGCTCATTGCGGAAGGAAGGGTAGGGAGCGTGCGGCAGGTCCGGGCAGCCTACCTGCAGGACTGGCTGGCTGATGTCCAGGCGCCCATGACCTGGCGGCTGCGCAAGGAAACCGCCGGATCAGGGGCACTGGGGGACATCGCCTCGCACGCCATCGACCAGGTGCTGTTCCTGCTGGGCGATTCGGTCACCGGGGTTTCGGGCCGCCTCCACACGTTCGTGGACCAGAGGCCCGGCCCGGACGGACTGGAACCCGTCACTGTCGACGACGCCGCGTGGGCCACCCTCACCCTCGCCTCCGGCGCCATCGCGTCGGTGGAGGTCTCCCGGGTTGCCACCGGAAGGAAGAACGCCCTGACGGTGGAAATCTATGGAGACAAGGGCGCGCTCCGCTTTGACCTTGAGAACCTGAACGAACTCGAATTCCTCGATGCCACAGCCCCTGCCCGGGAGCAGGGTTTCCGCCGGATCCTGGTCAACGAACCGGAACACCCCTACCTGGCCGCGTGGTGGCCGCAGGGCCACATCATCGGCTGGGAGCACACCTTCACCCACCAGATCCGCGATTTCCTCCTGGCGGTCCAGGGCGGGCACGCACCGTCCCCGTCGTTCCAGGACGGGCTCAACGTCCAGTACATCCTTGACGCAGTGGCGGAATCCGCCGCGGCAAACAGCACCAGCATCCACATCGACGGCCGCAGCACCAGCGTCGCCGATACCGTCCCCGAAGGAGCCTGACCATGCCCCGCCCCTATACCCTGTTCACCGGCCAGTGGGCCGACCTGCCCTTCGAGGAAGTGGCCCGCCTGGCATCAGGCTGGGGCTACGACGGCCTGGAAATCGCCGTCTCCGGAGACCACCTGGACGCCTGGCGCTGGGACGAACCGGGCTACGTCGAGTCAAAACTTGCCATCCTGGCGAAGTACAACCTGAAGGTCTGGGCCATCTCCAACCACCTCAAGGGCCAGGCCGTGTGTGATGACCCCATCGACTTCCGCCACGAGGCGATCGTTGGGTCAAAGGTCTGGGGCGACGGCGACCCCGAAGGCGTCCGCCAGCGCGCCGCCGAGGAAATGAAGCACACCGCCCGGCTCGCCAAGGCACTGGGCGTGGACACCGTCGTCGGCTTCACCGGATCCTCCATCTGGCAGTACGTCGCGATGTTCCCGCCCGTCCCGGAAAAGGTGATCGACGCCGGCTACCAGGACTTCGCCGACCGGTGGAACCCCATCCTGGACGTCTTCGACGAGTGCGGTGTCCGCTTCGCCCACGAAGTCCACCCCTCCGAGATCGCCTATGACTACTGGACCACCGTGCGCACCCTCGAGGCGATCGGACACCGTGAAGCCTTCGGCCTGAACTGGGACCCGTCCCACTTCATGTGGCAGGGCATCGACCCCGTCTCCTTCATCTGGGACTTCAAGGACCGGATCTACCACGTGGACTGCAAGGACACCAAGCTCCGCCCCACCGGCCGGAACACCGTCATGGGCTCCCACCTCCCCTGGGGCGACCCCCGCCGAGGCTGGGACTTCGTCTCCGCCGGACGCGGCGACGTGCCCTGGGAATCCTCCTTCCGCGCCCTCACCGCCATCGGCTACAACGGGCCCATCAGCGTGGAATGGGAAGACGCCGGTATGGACCGCCTCCACGGCGCCCCCGAAGCCCTCGCCGCGCTGAAGAAGTTCGACTTCCCCGCCTCACAGACCTCCTTCGACGCCGCGTTCAGCAGCGGCGACTAGAACGGACTAGCCCGGAACTGAATAGACATACGGAAAGCCCACGCTCAGCGAGAGTGGGCTTTCCGTATGTCCCACCAGCGATGCTCTGCTGGTCCTGCCCCTGTTGCTCGTCGCCAGTGTTGAGGCGCCCGCCCGGATCCCGGAGCAGTCCGAAGGATCGTCCCCGTCGCCCGGGCTGTTTCTGCCACCGGCGGCGTCAGTCCTGGGGGAATGGGGGTGGCCCAAGAATTTCGATGCCGCCGTTCAGGCGCCCGGATTCGCGGATGCGGTCAAAGTCAACCACGCCAGACCCGCTCGCGGAGTCGAGAGGTTCGCTGGCACCGTCGTAGAACGCCTGGGCGCTGCCGGGGGTGTGGAGACACAAAACACGGGTCCCGTCCTGGAGGACTTTGAAGGCATGCGGGACGCCGCGGGGCGCGATTGTCACCCCACCGGCGGCAACCCGGTGTTCTGCCCCGTCCACGTTCATCAGAATCTCGCCGGCCAGGATGTACATGGTCTCGTCTGACTCCGGGTGCGTGTGCAGGGGCGTGGCCTTGCCTGCCGTCATTTCGTCTTCAAACAGGAGGAACGCTCCCGCTGTTTCTTCCGCCGTCGCCTTCCATGTGTGCACCCCGCCACCGAAGAACCATCGCCGGGGCCCTTCTCCCGGCTGCCGGATGATCGCTGGTGCAGCTTTTGTCGTCTCCATGGTGGTCGCCTCGATACGTGGTTGGAAGACTTATGGGACTGCTATCCCATAACAAGACTCGTGTACCATAAAGGCTATGTCAAGACCTTATGCCGAGGCCGGCAGGACGGGCCAGAAGCGCCGTACCAGGGAAGCCCTGGTCGCTGCCGCACGCGAACTGGTTGCGGCCGGCACATCGCCGACCGTCGACGATGCCGCGTCCGCTGCCGGGATCTCAAGGAGCACTGCCTATCGGTATTTCACCGGCCAGCGGGAGTTGCTTGCGGCAGCTCATCCGGAAACCGGACGGACAACGCTGTTGCCTGCGTCTCCACCCGAGTCCGTCGCAGAACGGCTGGACGCGGTGATAGCTGAGTTCACCAGGCTGATTGTTGAAACTGAATCCCAGCAACGCACCATGCTTCGGCTTTCGCTTGAGCCGGCGGATGCTGCACCACGTGACCTGCCGCTGAGGAAGGGCCGGGCGATTGCCTGGATCACCGAGGCGCTTGCACCGCTCCAAGGGACAATGCCGGACCAGGACATCCATCGACTGGTCATGGCAATTCGAAGCGCCACCGGCATCGAGTCACTGGTCTGGCTTACTGACGTCGCGGGTTTGAGCCGGGAACAGGCCATCGCCTCGATGCGGTGGACCGCCGCGGCGCTGTTGTCCCAGGCCGTGGCACACGGGCTTCCATCACCGGCCTGAACCGGCACTGCCGCCTCCGTTGCATCCGTACCGACGGAAATTTATCCCGTGACGGTTGGCCACACCAAACGTGCGGAGACTGACCATCCCTACTGCAACTGCCCCACCCAGGCCGTGGCGATGGCGGTGAACGCTGGAAGCGCAGCCAGGAGCGCCGGCTCATCGGAAAAAGTTACAACAAACCGGTTCCGGTCCGCGCGCCGGAGCAATCCTGATGGATCTTCGATCATGATCTCCGGATGCCCCGGTTTGGGCTTCGCGCCGGTATGGAAAATGACCTGGACAACGGCGGCCCGGCGGAGGTTCATCGTCGCAAAATCATCCTTGAGGGCGAAGTTCGGGGCCTTCCACTTCACGGATTCCTGAACTTCCGGCGACAGCGAGGCGAGGACCCGCCGCAGCTGCTGAGCCCCGGCCTTCATCGGATGGTCCAAGGCCTCGAACCACGCATCCACATCGGTTAAGGTCATGCTTTATCATCCCCCGAATCAAGCAGCCGCAGCCGGCGACACCTGCAGGTTTGTTCACCACATGGTCCTCCCTGCCGGCGGGAAAGGCCTTGCCGTAAGGTGGCGGACAACCCACTGCACAGCGGCACGGACCGCCGCGTACCCACCCAGCATCAGCCGTTAGGGAATCTTCTTATGCAACGCATCACTTGGGGCATTATTGGCCCGGGAAACATTGCAGCGCGGTTCGCGGACCAACTGGCAGCCAGCGCCACGGGGACCCTGTCCGCCGTCGCAAGCCGTAGCCTTGAGCGCGCCCGGTCGTTTGCCGACCGGTTCAGCACCGGCCAGGCGCCGGTTCGGGCGTTCGGCTCCTACACCGAACTTTTCGCGGACCCGGGCATTGACGCTGTCTACATCGCAGTCCCCCACACCGAGCACGTAAGGCTCGTTGTCGAGGCCGCTGAGGCGGGCAAGCACATCGTCTGCGAGAAGCCCCTGTCCGTCGACAAAGCCGGAGCCCTCACTGCCATCGACGCCGCAAAACGCGGCGGCGTTTACCTGGCGGAGGCGTACATGTACCGGTTCCACCCGCAGACCGAGCGGCTGGTCGATCTTGTCCGCACTGGCGCAATCGGCCAGGTCCAGCACATCGAGGCTTCCTTCGCCTTTGCCGCCGACGCCCCGCCCGAACACCGGCTCATGAACCCCGATCTCGCCGGCGGCGGCATTCTGGACGTTGGCGGCTACACCGTCTCCATGGCCCGGCTCATCGCCGGCGCCGCCAACGGCGAGCCCTTCGCCGAGCCCACCCACATCACGGCAGCGGGAACCATCGGGCCCACCGGCGTCGACGAATGGGCCACCGCGTCGCTCACCTTCGCCTCCGGCATCACCGCTCACCTGACCGCCGGCATCCGAGTCCAGGACGACAACCGCGTGGTGGTCTCTGGTTCAGCCGGCCGGATCGTCCTGGCCCAGCCGTGGCTCCCCAATCCGGACGCCGACACCATCATCGAGGTGCACCGGACAGACTCCGCAACAAATCACATCGCCATTCCCGCTGCCAAGCAGTACGCTCTGCAGGCCGACGCCGTCGCCGCCTTCCACGGCACCGGCCAGGCACCCCAGATGAACTGGGCGGACTCCCTCGGAACAGTCGAGGCCATGGACCGCTGGCGCGCTGCGATTGGTCTCCGCTACCCTTTCGAGCCAGCAACGACGGCGGCCGCAGCAAACCAGGCCTGACAGGCCGTGCGGGCTCCGCCTGCTTTTCCACTTAGGCGATGCAGGCCTGCGTGGATTCTGCCGCCGCACGGTGATTTACTTCGACAATGGCTGAGATGGTGGAACAGCACCCCAACGAACCGCACGAGCAGACCTTTGCCGCCCGGCTGAACTGGCTCAGGGCAGGCGTCCTGGGCGCCAATGACGGCATCGTGTCCGTTGCGGCAACGGTGGTGGGCGTGGCCGGGGTGACCAACGAGGCAACCCCCATCCTTGTGGCCGGCGCGGCTGCCGTGGTGGGCGGCGCCGTTTCCATGGCACTCGGAGAGTACGTCTCCGTCAGCAGCCAGAGCGACAGCCAACGCTCACTTATTGAAAAAGAACGCAAGGAACTCCGCGACGACCCGCAAGGGGAACTGGCTGAGCTCGCCGCGATGTACAGGGCCAAAGGCCTGTCCGATGCCACCGCGCAGACCGTGGCGCGGGAACTGACCGACCATGACGCTTTGCGTGCCCACCTGGAGGTGGAGCTTCGGATTGAGGAAGGTGAGGTTGCCAGTGCCTGGAACGCGGCCCTCGCATCTGCAGTCGCCTTTACGGCCGGGGCCATTCTTCCATTGTTGGCGATCCTCCTTACCCCGGCAGGGGTGCGCGTACCCCTGACGTTCTTCGCCGTCGTTGTCGCCCTGGCGATCACCGGATCCGTCAGCGCCCGGATCGGTGGCAGCTCAAAACGCCGCGCAACCCTGCGGCTTGTGGTGGGAGGCGCCGTCGCCATGGCCTTCACGTACTGCGTCGGGCTGTTGCTGGGCACCACCGGAATCGCCTGACTGATCCCGCGCACCATGCCGGGACCGCAGAGTGGACTACGCGCGGGCCACTCCTGACCGGCACCCATCTCCTGCATTCGTGCCCGCAGGCGCCGCCGTTGGTACACCAACCAAACCGTAGTGACGATGGGCAAAACCGGAACCACCGGCCTGCCCATCAACACCAGGACGACGAAACCTGCCCAAAGAACAGCGGTGACGACGGCGGCCGAGATCAGTGATTTGGGTAGTTGGCAGCGTCCAAAGCGATTCCCAGCAGCGCGGACCTCCTGTCCCCGCAATCAGGGAACCCGGAGACGCGCCTTCAGGCTTTCTGAAAATTCCGCAACTCCGGCCACAATGTCGACTGTCCCGTTGGACAGCACCCACTGGATCTGCAGGCCGTCGCTGACAGCTATGCATTCGCGGGCAACGAGCTCCAAGTCCACATCAGGCCGGATTTCCCCGTTGGCCACGGACGTCCGCCAGCGGGCAACCAGCGACTCCACCACACCGTTGTATTGCCCGGCAAGGCGCGCGTGCGCGGGGCTGCTCGCGTCCGCGGCCTCCGAAATGGACAGCACAAAGAGCCCGATCAGGCCCGGCTGGTCGGTGAAACGCCGCGTTGCCTCCACCATCTGGTCCAGCACCGCCAGTCCTGATTCCGAGCCTGGTTGCGCCTCCCACCAGGACGCCGTTTCGATGAGGCGCCGCTCAGCGACTGCCTGAAGCAGCACATTCTTACTGGGAAAGTGGTGCGCAAGGCCGCTCTCACTGATGCCCACGGCCTCGGCAACCGCTGACATCGGCGTGGCGTGGTAGCCGCCCGAACCGAACAGCCGCGTAGCGGCGTCGATGATCTTCTCGCGGCGCCGGAGTCCCGTTGGATAGCTGCCGCCGCTGGCCTTCAGTCCCATGTTGTTTACGTTAACCCACCGGCCAAACAGAAAAAACCGTGATTCCACTGTTTTTATGCCATACTGTCGATAAGCCTCCCGCTGATCGGCCGCGCAGGCCTTTCGTACGAAACATCCGGGCGGGCAGCACACAGACAAAGGAGTTCCTGTGACGAACCTGATTGGGACGGAAGCGTCGTTCACTGCGGTGCTGGAAGGTGCGCGGTGGATCCGCCCCAATGAACCCGCCGACCCCGGCCCGGGCGCCCGCCCCGCCTATGTCCTCCGGCTCGATGTTGAGCTGCCCGACGACGTGGACACGGCAACCCTGGCCGCCACGGCCCATGGCATCATCGAAGTATTCCTCAATGGCCGGAGAATTGGGGACGAAGAGCTGGTCCCTGGCTTCACGGCCTACCGCAAGCGGCTGCAGGTATTCGAATGGGACGTTGCCGGATACCTTCACGGAGGCTCCAACAGCATCGAGGTGCTGCTGAGCGACGGCTGGTTCCGTGGCCGGCACGGCTTTGAGCGCCGGGCCAACGGATTTGGCGCCGAAACGGCCCTCCTGCTCGGACTGCAAGGAATGTCCCGGACAGGAACGCCGATCCGAGTCGTCTCAGACGCCGCTTGGCGTTCGGCCCCGAGCCACATTGTTCGTGCCGACCTCATGGACGGCCAAAGCGTTGACTTCCGCCGGCTCGACGACGGGGGCTGCTTCGCCGGACCCTGGTCACCGGCGCTTCCGGCAACCGGCGGCCTCTACGACGACCGGTCGCGGTTAATTCCGGCGGCTGCGCAACCGGTACGCCGGATCGAGACGCTTGCCGCTGTGGCGGTTACCTCGCCGAAGCCGGGTACCGCCGTCGTCGACTTCGGCCAGAACCTCAACGGCTGGGTGCGGCTGTCCGCCCTTGGCCCCAAGGACACCCGCCTGGTTCTGACGCATGGGGAAACCCTCGACGGCGAGGGCATGGTCAGCACCGAAAACCTCCGGGCCTTCAATTTCGCCACCGGCGACCTCCTGCCGGCAGGCCAGGTTGACGAGGTCATTTCCGCCGGCCGGCCCGGTGACGTCTTCGAGCCGCGGCACACCACCCACGGATTCCGCTACGTCCAGGTCGAAGGCCTGCCGGGCCTCCTCTCCCCCGGTGACATCTGCGCCGTTGTTGTCCATTCCGATCTGGCTCCCGCTGGCTCCTTCTCCTGCAGCGACAGGTCCCTTAACGCACTGCACACGGCCGGGGTGTGGAGCTTCAGGGGAAACGCCTGCGAAATACCCACTGACTGCCCACAACGGGAACGCTCCGGTTTCACCGGCGACTGGCAGGTATTCGTCAGCACTGCAGCCCTCCTCTACGACGTCCGGGCCTTCTCGGACAAATGGCTCGCAGACCTCGCCGCCGATCAGTGGGCGGACGGACGGGTTCCCACCATCACACCCAACCCGGCCGGCGACCAGCCTTCCGGCGTGGTCTTTGAGGATCTGTCAGCCGGGTCAGCCGGCTGGGGTGACGCCGCAGTCCTGGTCCCTTGGGAACTCTGGCGGGCCTACGGCGACAAGGGCATCCTGCGCCGCCAATTGCCATCGATGCAGGCCTGGGTGGACTACGCGTCCCGCGCCGCAGCGGCCTCCCGGCATCCCGCCCGGGCTGAGCTCCGGCCTACCCCTGAGTCCTGGGAGGCCTTCCTCTGGGACACCGGATTCCACTTTGGCGAATGGTTGGAACCTGGCGTCCGCCCCGCGCCGGACCCCAGCGCGGACCACAGCATCGTCGCCACGGCCTTTCTGCACCGCTCTGCCTTCCTCCTTGCCGCCTCGGCAAAAGTACTGGGCGAACCGGAGATCGAAGCCAAATACGCGGCCATTGCAGCAGGGGCCCTGACGGCCTGGCGGCGCGAGTTCCTCACGGACATCGGCCTGCTCTCGCTGGAATCACAGGCAAACTATGCCCGGGGCCTGGCATTCGGGCTTTTTCCCGTTCCTCTCCGTGACAACGCTGCGGCGCGCCTCGGTGAGCTGGTCTCGCAGAACAACGGCCGCTTGGGCACCGGGTTCCTCAGCACCGGGCAACTGCTGCCCGCCCTTGCCGACCATGGCAGGGCGGAGCAGGCATACTCCCTCCTGCAGTCCACGGGATTCCCCTCCTGGCTGGGCATGCTGGAAAATGGCGCAACCACTGTGTGGGAGTGGTGGAACGGCGTCAGCGACGGCGACGTCCGTGGCTCCCTCAACCACTACAGCAAGGCCGCCGTCCTGTCCTTCCTCTACACCCATGTGGCCGGAATCCGGCTTGGGGAGCAGCCCACCGAGGCCGAGGCAGCGTACCGCCACGTCACCATCGCGCCGGTACCAGGCGGCGGGCTCGGCTGGGCCCGGGCCTCCCTGGCCACAACGCGTGGCCCGTTGTCATCTGCCTGGCGCATCGTTGACAGCACCTTCATCCTCGACATCGAGGTACCTCCCGGCACCCGTGCGCGCATTGAACTGCCGGACGGCGCCGTCCTGGACATCGGAGCCGGCCAGCGCACCTTCAGCGTTCCGCTGCACCAGTCCGTCCCGGCGTAGGCGCGCGCAGGAACGGGTGTACCGGCCGGCACTGCACCGAGGCCGCGTATCCAGGCGCCGGCGGAGTAGTCACAATTGAATATGCGTCCCGCTGCGTTGCTTTGATCCGCAGATGAGGTACTACTGTGGCCTTGTGACCAGAATACGCATCGCTGAAGCAGCACGGTTCCTGGGTGTCAGCGACGACACCGTGCGGCGTTGGACGGACAACGGAACCCTTTCGCCCCATAAGGACGATTCCGGCCGCCTGGCCGTGGACGGACTCGAACTCGCCCAGCTGGCCCGGGAGCAGGCCCAGCTTCCGGATGACCCCACCAACATCGGCCGTTCCGCCCGCAACCGGTTCGTTGGGTTGGTCACCGGAATCACGGCCGACAAGGTCATGGCGCAGGTGGAACTGCAGTGCGGGCCCTTCCGGGTTGTATCCCTGATGAGCAGCGAAGCCGTCCGTGAACTCGGACTGGAACTTGGTTCAGTGGCAACGGCCGTGGTCAAGGCCACCACAGTCATCGTCGAAACACCCCAAGGAAAGAGCATCATATGAGGATCACCCGCAGGACCATCACGGCCCTCCTGGCTGCCGGGACCCTCACCGCCGGCCTGGCGGCCTGCGGTGGCGGCAACGCCCCACCGTCAACCACCAGCACTCCCGGCACCACCGAAACGGCCAAGCTTTCGGGCACTGTCACCGTGTTCGCAGCAGCGTCTCTGAAGGCAACCTTCACCAAAATCGCCGCCGGATTCGAGGCAGCGAACCCCGGCACCAAAGTCACCCTGAACTTCGCGGGCTCCTCGGACCTGGTCACCCAGATCACCCAGGGCGCACCGGCTGACGTCTTCGCTTCGGCGGACACCAAAAACATGACCAAGTTGTCCGACGCGAAGCTCATCGACGGCGCAGCGGCCAACTTCGCCACCAACGTCCTCGAAATTGCCGTCCCACCATCAAACCCCGCCAACATCACCTCCTTCGCAGACCTGGCCAAGCCAGACATCAAGGTTGTTGTCTGCGCCCCGCAGGTACCCTGTGGCTCCGCCACCGAAACCATCGAAAAGGCGACCGGCACCAGCCTGGCCCCGGTCAGCGAGGAATCCTCCGTCACCGATGTCCTCGGGAAGGTCACTTCCCAGGAAGCCGACGCCGGACTGGTCTACGTCACGGACGTCAAAACCGCGGGCGACAAGGTCAAGGGCATCCCGTTCACAGAATCGGACAAGGCCGTCAACACCTACCCGATCGCCACCGTCGGGGAGAGCAAAAACAAGCAACTGGCCCAGGCGTTCATCGACGCAGTGATCGGCGCTGAAGGCAAAAAGGTCCTCACCGACGCCGGTTTCGGAACGCCGTAACCCAGCGGATGCCATCACGCAGCCGGAACGGCTACACAGGGGTCCCGCCGTGGATTTACGCCATCGCGGCAGCAGGGGCGCTCTTTGTCCTGCTGCCTCTGGCAGCCATGGTGGCAAAGGTCAACTGGAACCAGTTCATCCCACTCATTACGTCCGAGTCCTCGCTCACGGCCTTGGGCCTGAGCCTGCGCACCTCGGCAACCAGCACCGCGCTGTGCGTTGTCCTCGGCGTTCCACTCGCGCTTGTGCTGGCCCGCGGAAGCTTCCCCGGGCAACGCCTGCTGCGCGCTTTTGTGCTGCTGCCGCTGGTGCTGCCACCTGTGGTGGGCGGCATCGCCCTGCTCTACACCTTCGGCCGCCAAGGGCTCCTGGGGAAATCCCTCGAAGTGGCCGGCATCCAGATTGCCTTCTCCACCACGGCCGTTGTCCTGGCCCAGACCTTTGTGGCCCTCCCCTTCCTGGTGGTCAGCCTCGAAGGAGCCCTTCGTACTGCCGGGACCAAATACGAAGCGGTCGCCGCCACCCTCGGCGCCCGGCCCACCACGGTCCTGCGCCGGGTCAGCATCCCCCTCGTTCTGCCAGGACTCGCGTCAGGTGCCGTACTGTCCTTCGCCCGCTGCCTCGGCGAATTCGGCGCCACCCTGACCTTCGCGGGAAGCCTGCAGGGGGTCACCAGGACCCTCCCGCTCGAAATTTACCTGCAACGCGAAACCGACGCCGACGCCGCCGTTGCGCTCTCCCTTGTCCTGGTCGCCGTGGCGGTGGCCGTCGTCGGGCTTTCCTATCGGCGTTCCCGTCCGCTACCGGCCAAGGACGCAACCAGCCCATGACCTTCGAGCTGAACGCGACGCTGCCTGCCCGCAATTTCGATGTCTCCCTCGCCCTTGGAGCGACTGAGACCGTCGCGATCCTTGGGCCCAACGGCGCCGGGAAGTCAACGCTCCTGGGGATCATCGCCGGGCTGCTCCGCCCCGACACGGGCAGATCCGCACTCGGCGACACAATACTGTTCGACACCGATGCCGGCGTGTTCACCCCTCCGCACCAGCGCGGCACCGCCCTCCTGGCCCAGGAGCCGCTGCTCTTCCCGCATCTGAGCGTCCTGGAGAATGTGGCCTTTGGCCCGCGGGCAACAGGCGCGTCCCGCAGGGAAGCCCACCACACCGCAGACCACTGGCTGGCCGAAGTCGACGCCACGGAGTTCGGTCAGCGGCGACCCGGGCAACTCTCCGGCGGCCAGGCACAGCGGATCGCCGTGGCCCGCGCCCTGGCCACCAACCCGGACCTGCTGCTCCTCGACGAGCCCATGTCCGCACTCGACATCCACGCCGCCCCCCTGCTGCGCCGACTCCTTAAACGCGTACTTGCCCGCCGGAAAGCCATCATCATCACCCACGATGTACTGGACGCCCTGATGCTCGCCGACCGGGTCATTGTCATCGAAAACGGCCACATCACCGAACAGGGGCCCACCCGGGACGTCCTGGCAAAACCCCGCAGCCGGTTCGCCGCGGGCCTGGCCGGCCTGAACCTCCTGACGGGGACCATCACCGATGACGGCCTCGCCAGCGACGACGGCCGCCACATCGCCGGGCACCTGGACGGCAACAGCACCCCCGGCAGCCCGGGGGCAGCGGCTTTCCCGCCCGCTGCGGTCTCCATCTATCCGACGGCGGAACACGGCAGCCCCCGGAACGCCTTCCAAGTGACCATTACGGACATGGAACCCCACGGCGACCTGATCCGGGCCCGGGCCGGGAACCTCTCCGCCGACGTCACCCCCGCCGCTTCGGCCGACCTTGGCCTCACGCCGGGAAGCACCGTCTACTTCGTCATCAAAGCCGCCGCCGTGACCGTCTATCCTGCCTGAGACAGCACGGCGCCAAAAATAGCGGTCTCCCGGAATGCCCTGCTGTGGTCCAATAGGAAGGTTAGACCGGCTGCCCGAGTCCGACCTTGGCCTCGGCCATATGGAAGGAAGCACATGACGGATCATCAGGACCTGCCCCAGGCACCCACCCCGGAAAGCGCCCCGGGCATGGACCCCAATGCCGAGGGTGGGTGCCCCGTTATCCATGGCAACGCAACGTCGTCCGGCAGCGAGAGCGAGAACCCTGCGATCGATGCGCCGCAGCCCAAAGCGCACCGGCCGCGGACGGTTGCAGACTGGTGGCCCAACCAGCTGGACCTCACAGTGCTCCACGCCCACTCCCCTGTCAGCAACCCGCTCGGCCCGTCTTTCAGCTACCGGGAGGAGTTCCAAAAACTCGACGTCGAAGCCCTCAAAACAGACATCATCCAGGTTCTGACCACTTCCCAGGAGTGGTGGCCTGCCGACTTCGGCCACTACGGTGGCCTGATGATCCGGCTGAGCTGGCACGCCGCGGGCACATACCGCGTCCAGGACGGCCGCGGCGGCGCAGGCGATGGCAGTCAACGGTTCGCGCCCCTCAACAGCTGGCCTGACAACGCGAATCTCGACAAAGCCCGGCGGCTTCTGTGGCCGGTGAAGCAGAAGTACGGCCAAAAGATCTCGTGGGCCGACCTGCTGGTCCTGGCAGGCAACGTTGCCCTTGAGTCGATGGGCTTCAAGACGTTCGGTTTCGCGTTCGGACGGCAGGACGTCTGGGAACCGGAGGAGATTTTCTGGGGACCGGAAGACGCCTGGCTGGGCGACGAACGCTACATCGACGAAAGCCGGATGGCCGACGATGTGGGAGCCACGGAAATGGGCCTGATCTACGTCAACCCTGAAGGGCCCAAGGGTAACCCGGACCCGGCTGCGGCCGCGGCGTTTATCCGCGAGACATTCAAGCGGATGGCGATGAACGACGAGGAGACTGTCGCCTTGATCGCTGGCGGCCACACGTTCGGAAAGACCCATGGGGCCGGGGACGCGGACGCCAACGTTGGCGCCGAGCCCGAGGCTGCCAACCTCGAAGCCCAGGGCCTGGGCTGGCTCAGCACCTACGGGTCAGGCAAGGGCTCCGACACGATCACCTCAGGCCTGGAAGTTACCTGGACGGACAAACCCACCCAGTGGAGCAACCGGTTTTTCGAGATCCTGTTCGGCCACGAGTGGGAACTCGTCAAGAGTCCCGCCGGAGCCAAACAGTGGGTGGCCAAAGACGCGGAACAAATCATCCCGGACGCCCACGACCCGCAGAAGAAGCACCGGCCAACAATGCTCACCACCGACCTGTCCCTGCGCGTCGACCCGACCTACGAGAAGATCTCCCGCCGGTTCCTGGCGAACCCTGACGAGTTCGCCCTCGCATTCGCCAAGGCTTGGTACAAGCTGCTGCACCGTGACATGGGGCCCGTCAGCCCGAAGCTGCTCGGGCCCTGGGTTCCGGAAGCGCAGCTCTGGCAGGACCCGGTGCCGGCGGTTGACCATGAGCTGATCGGCGAACCGGAGATCGGCGCCCTTAAGGCCCAGCTTCTGGACGCCGGGCTGTCCGTTGCGCAGCTCGCCGGCACGGCCTGGTCAGCGGCTGCCACCTTCCGCAAAACCGACAAACGCGGCGGCGCCAACGGCGCACGGATCCGGCTGGAACCCCAGCGCGGCTGGGAGGCCAACGAACCCGGCGAGCTGGCAGCGGCACTGCAGGCCCTCGAAGCTGTAAAAGAAAAGTTCGACTCGGGGCAGACCGGGGGCAGGAAGGTCTCCCTCGCAGACCTGATCGTCCTTGGCGGCTGTGCGGCCGTGGAGAAAGCTGCCCAGGATGCCGGCTTCCCTGTCACCGTGCCGTTCCGGCCGGGGCGCACCGACGCAGCCCAGGACCAGACCGACGTCGAGTCATTCCAGTACCTGCAGCCGCGGGCGGACGGGTTCCGCAACTATGTACGCCCCGGAGTGAAGCTCCAGCCAGAGACTCTCCTGCTGGACAAAGCGTACCTGCTGGGCCTCTCCGCACCGGAGATGACCGCACTGCTCGGAGGCATGCGTGCTTTAGGCACAAACGTGGGCGGTACGCCCCACGGCGTCCTCACTGACAGGCCGCAGGTGCTGACCAACGACTTCTTCGTTAACCTGCTCGCAGCGGGGACACGGTGGAAGCCTTCCGAGGCCGGGGAGAACATTTACGAGATCAGCGACGTCGCCACCGGCGAGGTGAAATGGACTGCCACGCCGGTGGATCTGGTCTTCGGCTCGAATTCACAGCTTCGGGCGCTGGCCGAGGTCTACGCGAGCGACGATGCCAAGGAGAAGTTCGTTCACGACTTCGTGGCAGCGTGGGTAAAGGTTATGGAGCTGGACCGGTTCGACCTGGACTGACCCGGCCCGGGACTCAGAAAACCGGGTACCGGCCCCCGTTTGGGGGCCAGTACCCGGATGTCCCTGCCTCCCCTAGCCGATTGGCGTGGGCGGCTCCGCGCCCTGGAGCACGGCGAGTGCGTTATTGGCGGCGAGTACGGCCATTGCGGTCCGTGTCTCAACAGTGGCGGAGCCGAGGTGCGGCACGAGTGCCACGTTTTCGAGCCCAAGCAACTCGGGATGGACCTTGGGCTCCTCTTCGAAGACGTCCAGGCCGGCACCGGCGATCTGCCCCTCGCGAAGCGCAAGTGCAAGTGCTGCCTCGTCGACGATCAGTCCGCGGGCGGTGTTGATCAGGAACGCGGAGCTCTTCATCGTGGCGAGTTGCCGGGGACCGATCAGATGATGCGTTGCAGGCCCATAGGGGCAGTGCACGGAAACGATATCTGAAACGGCCAGCAACTCCTCAAGGTCCATGCGGCGGGCGCCCAACTCGGCGGCGATCGTGGGATCGATTTCGCTGCGCGACTGGTAAACGATCTCCATGCCGAAGGCCTTGGCCCGGCGGGCTGTAGCTTGGCCGATGCCGCCCATACCAACAATGCCGAGGGTCTTGCCCTGCAGGCTGCTGCCGAGGAGGAAGAACATTCCCCATTTCCAGGGCTGGCCGGAACGGATGAGCCGTTCCCCTTCGCCGAGCCGGCGGGTCGCCATGAGGATCAGTCCAAACGCGATGTCGGCAGTGGCGTCAGTGAGCACGCCGGGGGTATTGGTGGCGACGATACCGCGCGCCGCGCAGGCCGGGACATCGATGTTGTCATAGCCAACGGCAACGTTGGCGACCACCTTGAGCTGCGGTCCGGCGGCGTCGAGCAGTTCGCCGTCGATGCGCTCGGTGAGCAGGCTGATGATGGCTTCGGCCCCTGCGACACGGCGGAGGAGCTCCTCGCGACCGATCGATTCCGGACCCGCCCAGGCGTCGACGTCGTGTTCGGCGCGCAGTTTCTCAAGCGCAGGTTCGGGGATACGCCCCGTGACGACGACCCGGCTCATGCTGTCTCGATCCACTGGTGCAGGCGGCCAAGGCCATCTCGAATGTCTGCGACGTCAATGCCCGAGTAGGCAAGCCGGATGTACTGGCGCTCCTCGCCGGGCAGGCGCCGGCCAAAGTGTTCACGTGTACAGAAGGACACGCCGGTCTTGTACAGGGCGTCGGCGGCGAAGTCGCCCACAGCCGTGTACCCCATGCGCTGCATGGCCTCGGTGACGTCGGGGAACAGGTAGAACGTCGACTGCGGCACGGCAACGTGCATGCCGGGGATGGCGTTGACGATCCCGCACGCGGCGTCCCGCCGGTCCCGCAGGATGTCCAGCATTTCCTGGACCGAGTCCTGGGGGCCACGAAGGGCTTCGATGCCGGCCCACTGCACGTAATGCGTGGTGCACGATTCGTCGTTGGTGTTCAGGGTGCTCAATACCTTGGCGATCTCGAGCGGGGCGACGGCGCAACCCAGGCGTGAGCCGGTCATCGCGAACTTCTTGCTGAACGTGTAGAGGATGACCGTACGCTCCGCCATGCCGGGCAGCGATGCGATGGAGCCGGAGACGCCCTCGTAGCGCGTCTCGAAGTAGGCTTCATCGGAGAGGACCCACAGATCGTGCTCCTGGGCGATCTGCGCAATGGCCTCGCGTTCGGCTACGGTCGACTCGGCTGAGATCGGGTTCTGAAGGTCGTTGTAGATGATCGCGGCAGTGTTGGGCGTGATCGAAGCGCGGACCTGGTCGAGGTCAATCGCAAACCCGTCGCTGGTGGGCACATAGCGGTAGGGCACGGCCGTGCCACCGAGGTATTCGATCTGCGATTCGTAGATCGGGAAACCGGGGTTCGGGTACAGCACTTCCTGGCCGGGGTTCATGACCGCCTGCAGGAACTTGGTGATGACAGGCTTGCCGCCGGTCATCACCACCACATTTTCGGGGGAGAACTCCATCCCGCGCCGCGCTCCCAGGTCCTCGGCGAGGGCCTGGCGGAGCTGCGGGATGCCCGGACCGGGGCAGTATCCCGTGTACCCGTCGGCGATCGCCCGGTTCATGGCTTCGACAATGTTCGGGGCGGTCGGGATGTTGATGTCGCCGAGGTGGAAGGGGTACACCAGGTTTCCCTTCGCCTTCCAGGCGGCGGCCGCCTGCGCGACGCTGAAGGCGGTTTCGGTGCCAAGGCGTTCAAGCCGTTGGGCGAGTTTCTGCATGTGCTGTTTCACTCCTCGTCGAGCTGGACACGGGTCCACGTAAGATCCCGGCCTAGTATATTACTGATGTATCAGTCTGTCGATAGAGAGTGTTGCAGCTATTGTCGCTGCCGCCACCAACACCATCCCCCGGATCCCGGCTGCGTCCAAAGACATCAACCCCGGCATCCGCCAGTTGCACAGTTCGCAGTACCACCGCCCAACCCATCTGTCGGAAGGCGACGGCCTGGTCGTGGGTACCGGAACTTCGGGAGCTGAAATTGCCTTGGAGTTGGCGGCCACCCGCCGGACTTTCCTCGCCGGCCGGCCCACCCCGCATATGCCTGACCCCGTGTTGCGATACGCCGGAGACGCATACTGGCGGTTCATCCATTCGGCACTCACCACCGGGTCTCCCGCCGCCCGCAGGGTGGCCGCCAACTTCCACAAGCGCGGGGCACCCCTCATCCGGATTTCCGTTAAGGACCAGGACCAGGCTGGCGTAGTGCGGCTGCCGCGCCTCTCGGGCACCATGGACGGGCAGCCCACGTTCGCCTCGGGACTCATCGGCGGACTTAATCGCGATGCTGCCTTTGTCGTGGGGCACCTTGCCCGCGCGGCCGGGCTCGCGGCACAGAAGCTTCCGGTCGGAAAGGAATAGGAAGTTCCCTTGCAAACTGTTGCGCCGGGCCGGTTATGTGCGCCTGTCCTGATGCTCAAACGTGTGTTCGCCATGGTTGGCGGAAGGAGAGTCGGCCAGCCGGCGGGTCCAGACGCGACGTGCTGCCCGAAATGTCAGCCGGATATCCAGTTCAACCTCAGACCAACCAGCGCCACCAGCGCGACTGCTCCGGTTCCGGCGGCGTTTCCGGCTCCGGCACTTCGCCCAACGCCACCGCGGCGCCCACGATGTCGTCCGCGGTCAGCGTCACGACGGCCTCACGATCGAGCGCGTCGAGACTTCGTTCCTCGTCGAGCGAGAGCCGGAGCGCCTGGCGGTTAAGCGCCTGCTCGAACAGCGTGCGGGCAAACCGTGCGTTACCGGAGTCTTCGCCCGCGTGAAGCCCGGTGAGGATGCGGCGCAGCATCTGCTCGGCACCGGGCTCCAGCATGTACTCGTGCTGGGCCAGCATCTGGTGGAAGATCGTCTGGAGTGCTTCCACCGAGTAGTCGGGGAATGTGATCTCGCGGGCGAACCGGGAGCGTAGTCCGGGGTTCGAGAGCAGGAAAGACTCCATGAGCCGCGGGTACCCGGCCACGATGACCACCAGTCGGTGCCGGTGGTCCTCCATCCGCTTGAGCAGGACCTCGATCGCTTCGGGGCCGAAGTCCATCCTGCCGTCCTCCGGGGCCAGCGCATAGGCCTCGTCAATGAACAGCACCCCATCTAACGCACGCCGGATCACCCGATCGGTCTTCACAGCGGTTTCGCCAACGTATTGCCCCACCAGGCCCGAACGGTCGACTTCGACCAGGTGGCCTTTCTGCAGCAGACCGACCGCGCGGTACATCTCGGCAAGGAGCCGCGCCACGGTGGTTTTGCCCGTGCCCGGATTTCCCAGGAAAACCAGATGCTGTGATGTTGCCACCTCCGGGAGGCCATGTGCTTTGCGGCGGGCCTGGACCCGGAGCAGCGCGACGAGGGCGCGAACTTGTTCCTTGACGGTCTCCAGGCCCACGAGTAAATCGAGCTCGGCCTGCACCTCGGCCAGTGGCCGGGCCGGGCCAGGCCTCGAACCCATTAAGTCGCCGACCAAGTCGTCGACGCGCTCTGAACCGGACAGCCTGAGCTGATCGGCCAGGTGGCCGATGGTCCCACGCAGGTCTTCAAGCGGATTGCGGCTGGTAGCCATGCACTAACTGTAGTACTCCGACACCTCTGGGTAAGCGTGGCAATTGAAGGGGCCAAAAGAGCTACTTCACCCGGTCAGTCGCGGCGGTACCCGGCGGACCGTGCGGCGGCCAACTTATGCTCCAGATGCCTGTTCATGGCCTCGAGTTCAAGGACCAGCCGGATGCCGGCCAGGTTGAGCCCCTCTTCGAGTAGTACGCCGATCCGGCGCAGGGTCTCAAGGTCATTCTCGCTGTAACGGCGCGTACCACCGCCCGTGCGGCCCGGCTCCAGCAGGCCCTTGCGCTCATACAACCGAAGGTTCTGCTGCCCCGTTCCCACCAACTCAGCCGCAACTGAGATCGCATAGACCGGGGCGCTTTTCGCTGGACCCACTGCCACCAAAAACCTCCAAAAAATCCCGAAATGACCTTGATCCAGTTTCTCACCCAGTGGTATAAAAAATCTATACCGGCCACGACAGATAGTTGGACTGGTAGCTGAGATCAAAAAACGATTGCAAGGAGTGAGAAAACAATGCTGATGCGTACCGACCCGTTCCGCGAGCTCGACCGGCTTGCCCAGCAGGTTCTAGGTACCACTGCCCGGCCCACACCGATGCCGATGGACGCCTGGCAGGACGGGGAAGAATTCGTCGTCGCCTTCGACCTTCCTGGAGTAGCCGTCGATTCGGTGGACATCGACATCGAACGCAACGTCCTGACAGTCCGGGCGGAGCGGACAGACCCTGCCGATGCGAAAACCGAGCTGATAGCGGCCGAACGTCCCCGCGGCGTGTTCAGCCGCCAACTGATTCTCGGTGAGGCGCTGGACACCGATGCCGTAAAAGCAGCCTATGACGCCGGGGTACTTACGTTGCGGATCCCCGTGGCCGAGAAAGCCAAGCCCCGCCGCATCGAAATCGCCTCCGAGTCCAATCAGCGCCAGGAAATCAGCGCTTAACCCCACCGTGAGGGGACCGCGGAATGCGCTGCACGCGCGGTCCCGAGGCCAACTCCCCGTGATGATCCCCGGCGCCAAACGCCGGGGATCATCACTCCTCTTACTGAACCGGGTGGCGCGATGCTGGATCAATGCCGGCCTGGTCTGCAACAAGGCGAAAGGGCACCAATGAGCGCCTGGCATCCCTATAACGAGAACCTGCTCCCAGCCTTCTACGAACGCTTTGAACAACGCTGGGGTAAGGGAACAGCCCCGTTCCTGGACCCGGAAGTCCACGAAGAACCGCTCCCCCGCGCCCAGTGGATTAACCCCGACACCGGCGCGGCAGTCGCGGTCGTCCCTGTCTGGACCGAGAACCCCCAGCACCGATCCTTCGGCGTCTTCTACCTGCCTCCCACCGGCGACATATGGGTCTTGCGCCCCGGACACACCGCCTACACCGAGGCCGGCGCAACAAACTCCGAAGAACAGATCACTCTCCGCAACGACGCATTCCGCAAAGCAGTCGACCACGCAAAGAGATTCATCTACGGCACCCAAACGTGAATCTCCACAACTGATCCACAACCTCGCAGGACGTGCCGCCCCGCCGTGGAGACGGGATACCCGCAGTCCTGATACGAGCGTCCCCCTGCTTTAGGGAATCAGGTTCGGAAATACATCGGACGCAGGACGGCATGGGTGAGGGCCTACAGCGCGGCCACCCGCCCAGGAGATCAGCGAACGCGGATCAGGGCGGCCGGGTAGGTGCGGCAGGCAGCACATTCTGCGCTTCCGGCGCCGCCGCTCCGAACCCCTCCACCCCACGACGTCCCTAAAGAAAAGTCTTGCAGACTTGATAGCAAGTGTGCTTAGTATCTAATTAGTAATCATGCTTACTAAACGCGGTGGGCAGTGCGTTCTGCACCTGCTGCAACTTCCGAAAGAGAGCGATCATGACTGAGAACCAGTGGACCGATGTTTCGGCTCCCGCACCCATTGACCCGTCCGGCAGCCCAACACCCAACGAACGGGCAGGTGCTGCTTTCGCTGGCAGAAAGGATGCCGCGAAGGACGAGGCAAC
>NZ_LFQH01000035.1:0-34440 GCF_001238605.1 Arthrobacter sp. ZBG10
TGGAAAACTCCAGCCGAGCGCCTACGTGATTTACTACTAACCACCTAACCAGCAGGTGTTGCAACGACCCCTTGAAACCGCCAGGTGCGGGGCCGTCGTCGTGCGTCAGCAGGGCTACTGGGCCGCGGTACCTGCGGCCCGGCGGTCGGGTGCGTCCCGGTGTGCTGTTCCGTCGTCCGAGGTCCACACCTTGATGATGGACCACGCGACGGCGGTGATGGGGACGGCCAGGACCGCGCCCACGATGCCGGCCAGGAGGGTGCCGGCGGTCAGGGCCAGCAGGATGACCAGTGCGTGCAGCTGGAGGGACTTGCCCATTACCACCGGCTGCAGGAGGTTGCCTTCGAGCTGGTTCACGGCCACCACCACTGCCACCACAATCAGCGCCACCACGGGCCCGTTGGCCACCAGCGCCACGAGGGCCGCGAGGATGCCCGCCATGGTGGCGCCCACGATGGGGATGAACGCACCGATGAAGACCACCATGGCCAGGGGCAGTGCCAGCGGAACCTGCAGGACCAGCAGCGCCGCGCCAATGCCCAAAGTGTCCACCAGGGCCACGATCGCCGTCCCGCGGACATAGCCGCCCAGGACTTCCTGGCTCCTGGTACCCACCCGGCGCAGGCGGCTGGCCCGTTCGCCCTTGAACGGGCTGATCAGGAAGGCCCAGATCCGCTCGCCGTCCTTGAGGAAGAAAAACAGGATCACCACCAGGAGCACGGCGCCGGTCAGGAACTCCGTCACCACGGACAGCCCGGTGATGGCGCCGGACCTGGCCTGGCTGCTGGTGGCGAAGTCCACAATCGCATCCCGGGCCGAGTCGATTTGCGCCGCGTCGATGGGCAGTGGACCGTTGAGGAGGAACTCCTGCAGCTGGTCCACACCCTCGCTTGCCTGCTGGACCAGGTCATCCCACTGGCTCCGGACGGAGAAGTAGATGACGGTGAACACCCCGCCCAGGACGGCCAGGAGGGCAATGAAAGCGATGACGGTGGCGAGGGCATCGTTGATGCCGCGGCGCTTGAGGATGTTGACGAACGGGCTGATCGCGGCCGCCAGGATCAGCGCGATCAGCATCGGGATCACCAGCAGCTTGACCTGCAGGAGCGCAAACACGGCCACCACTGAGACCGCGAGGATCAGCAGGGTCTGTGCGGCCCGGATGCCCACCCGGCCGTAGCCGTCGCCCCATAGCTGCTGCGGGGTTTTGCTGCCGGGCTCGGGGACTGCGGCGTCGTGGGCGGGGCACGTGCCGCGGTGATGGCGGGAGAACAGGGCCATGGAGTGGCTCCTCTGGGGTTAAAGGACACCGCTGGAACGCGGCGGAAGTACGGATCTTGCTCAGCCAGTAAGCCTACTGACCTCCTGGGCTGCGGCGAAACGGGGTCGGCTCAGCCGGCCAGCCACTCCGCGCACGTGTTCAGGTTGCGGTTCACGGTGGCCACGGCGGCGTCCGCGTCCCCGCGTTCAATGGCAGCCAGCAGCACCCCGTGCCCCTCCTGCGGCAGCCCCGCAAACCCCGGCCGGCGCTGCTGGCTCAGGAGGTCCTGGTGGAACACGGTGCCAAAGCTGGCGTAAAGCTCGAACAGCAGCGGGTTGCCGGAAGCCAGTGCCACCCGCTCGTGGAAGCCCCAGTCGGCCAGCGCCCACGCCTCAACGTCACCGGACTGCCACGCCCGGTCCCGGTCGGCGAGCAAACCGCGCAGGGCTGTGACGTCGTCGGCCGTGGCATTGCGGGCGGCCAGGCGCGCGGCCTGCGTGTCCAGCCCTACCCGGACCTCCAGGATGTGCTGTTCGGTGTGGTCCTGGTACATGCGGCGGGCGGCGCCGGGCATCTCGCTGGTGGCCCGGACGTAGGTGCCGTCGCCGCGGCGCACTTCGAGGATGCCGCTGTGGGCCAGCGCCTTGACCGCTTCCCGGAGGGTGCCGCGGGAAATGCCCAGCCCGGCCATCAGTTCGGGCTCGGCCGGGATGCGGTGGTGCAGCGGCCATTCGCCGGAATGGACCATGGCGCGGAGCTTGTCGGTGGCCTCGGCGGCGAGCGGCCGGCGCGGCGAGGGGGTCAGTGCCATGGCCTACTTCTTCCCGCCGGTGATCAGGTGCCCCACCACAACCTGGACCACGGCCAGGCCCAGGAGGATGGCCAGCGGAAGGCCCCAGCCGCCGGTGGCGCTGTGCAGCAGGCCCATGCCGAACGGTCCGGCGGTGGCCAGCAGGTAGCCCGTGGACTGGGCCAGGGTGGACAGTGCCGTGGTTTCGGAGGTGGTGGAGCCGCTGCGGCTGATCATCACCATCACCAGGGGGAAGATGCCCAGGCCGAAGCCCAGCAGGACCGCCGGGATGAAGGCCAGGTCCACGGGGAGGGCCATCAGCGTCACCAGGCCTGCCACCATGGTGAGGCTGACCAGGTAGAAGGCCGGCCGCAGCATCCGGGGGCGGGAGCCGATGGCGATCAGGATCATGCCTGCCGGGACGGAGACCAGCTGCATCAGCCCGAACATCAGGCCGCTGTCTGAGGCGCTCATGCCTTGGGTGGTGAGCAGGTAGGGGAACCAGCTCAGCAGGGCGTAGGCCAGCAGCGCCTGCAGCGAGAAGATGGCGGTGAGGAGCTGGCCTTTCCGGGTGCGCAGCAGCGGCCACGGCGAAACGCGCACTGAGGCGGCGCGGGTGCTGTTGCGGTGCGCGTGCAGGGCCACGGGGATAAAGCCGAGGAATGCGGCGACGGCGGTAAACCCGATGGCGCCGACGGCGGCGGACGGCGAACCGAGCGCCTGCGCCAGGGGCACCACGGCCACCGCCGTTACGGTGGCGCCGGTGGTCATGGTCACCGTATAAACGGCCGTCATCAGGGAGGTCCGGTCCGCGAAGTGCTCCCGGATGAACGCCGGCATGGCCACGTTGCACACGGCCAGCCCGGACATGCCCAGCACGCTTCCGGCCACCAGCATGCCCGTGGCCGGGATGCCGCGGAGCAGGAGCCCGCCGGCCAGCATGGCCAGGGCCAGCAGGATGGCCTTCTCCACGCCCAGTTTGCCCGTCAACCACGACGTTGCGGCACCCGCCACCGCGAAGCACAGGGTGGGAATGGACGGAATAACGGCAGCCACCAGGGCGCCGTAGCCCAGGACCGCCTGCAGGTCGTGCAGCAGCGCCGACGCGCCGGTGATGCCCGCACGGAGGTTCAGGCCGATCAGGACCAATGCGATCACGCCAAAGACGACGGCAGACACCGGCTTCGGGGCAGGGGTGCCGACTGCTGAATCTTTGGCTCCCGTCACGGCAAGGGGTGCCGGGGCGGGCGCCAGGGTGGGTTCCAGGGCAGGGGGAGGTGATGAGGCGGGCATGCCTCCAGCCTAAAGGTTGGACGTTTGATGTTTGGCGTTCTGTGGCCAACCTCTCCAACCAGCCCCTACCAAGGGCCATAGACTGCAAAAGGACCGTCGGCCACGCCCGGCGCACGCGCTGCATCACCACGGAAGGATGGCTGTGAAGGCTTCCCAGGGACTTGAAGTCGAGAAGAAGTACGACGTCGGCGAGGAGGCCGGGGTGCCGGACCTCTCCGGACTTCCCGGGGTGGCGCGGGTGGGGGACCCGCACGAGGCGCTGCTGGAGGCGGTGTACTTCGACACCGCAGACCACGCATTGGAGGCACGGCGGATTACACTCCGCCGCCGGACCGGCGGGGCCGATGCGGGTTGGCACCTGAAACTGCCGCCGGCAATCGCCGACGCGGCAGCGGTTGCCGCTGCGCCCGGTGACGCGCCCCAGGTGCGGCAGGAACTGCACGCCCCGCTGGGCCAGCCGGACGTGGTTCCGGACAGCCTGCTGGCATACCTGCAGGTGCACCTGCGGGGAGCGGAGGTGGCCCCTGTGGCCCGGCTGGCAACCCGCCGGATCACCCATGCCCTCTACGCAGCGGACGGCCTGCACCTGGCGGACCTGGCGGACGACAGGGTCACCGCAGGGAAACTCCCCGGGGACGGCGCCGACCAGCAGTGGCGGGAATGGGAATTCGAACTGGTCCATGGAAGTGCTGACCTGTTCGGCCCGGCAGGGGAACTGCTGGCCGCAGCCGGTGCGGCCCCGTCGGGGCACGCCTCCAAGCTGGTCCGCGCCCTGGGTGGGAAAAAGCTGAAGAGCCGCCACCTGGACAGCACCCCGGTCCTGCTGGCCGGCAAGAAAGCCCCGGCTGCCGCCGTCGTGACCGTTTACGTCGCAACACAAGTTGGCCAGCTCGTGGCGCTGGATCCGGCCGTCCGGCTGGAGGAAACAAATGCCGTGCACGACATGCGGACCGCCACCCGGCGGCTGCGCTCCGTGCTGGCGGCCTACCGGAAGCTGTATTCGGCGGTCCAGGTGCGCAGGCTGCAAAGCGAACTCAAGTGGCTCGCCGCGCAACTGGGGGCTCCCCGCGACGCGGAGGTCATGGCCGCCCTGCTGCAGGAGCCGCTGGCCGCGCTGCCGGCAGGCAACGGTGCGGATGCGGTCCGGCAGCGGATCAGCCAGCACACCGGGACCAGTTTTGACGCCGGCTACCGCACGCTGCTCGGAGCACTGGGATCCGCCCGGTACTTCCGGCTCCTGGACGACCTGGAGGCCTTCCGCGACAACCCGCCGGTCCGGACCGGCCCGGTGGCGGCCGGGAAGAAAGTGACGGCGAAGGCGGTGGACAAGTCCGCTGCCAGGCTGCGCAGGGCCCACAAAGCGGCCGCCCACGCGCGGCGCGGAACCGACCACCACCGGGCCCTGCACCAGATCCGCAAGGACGCGAAGCGGCTCCGGCACGTGGCTGAATCGGCCGTTCCGGTGCACGGCAAGCGGGCCGGAAAGGTGGCCCGGGCGGCACACAGCCAGCAGAAGTTCCTGGGCGCGTTCAACGATGCAGTCCTGGCCCGGGAACTGCTGGCCTCCCTGGTGCAGGCCGCCGACCAGCCGGACACCGCTGCGGCGCTCGCGGCTTTGATCAGTGGCCAGGAGGAGCAGATGGCGGCGTCCGTGGCCGGCTACCGGAAGGCGCGGAAGAAGTCGAAGGCCCTGCTGAACCGCGGCGTGATCTAGGGGACGGGGTCAGGCTGCCCGCGCCAGGAGCAGGTCCGCGAGCGGGAGCCTGGCCGCAGGCAGGTCCGCCGCTGCGGACACCGCCGCAGCGTAGCCGTCCGGGGCTGGGACGGCAGCCGCCGTCAGGCCATGGACCTGCGGGGTGCCGGGGCAGTCGGCGCGGAGCAGGGTGCGCTCCGGCGTTCCGGCGTCGACCGGTGCCAGGTGCACGGCCGCGGGCGTCACCGACAGGCCCAGCCCGGCGGCCTTGAGGACCGCTTCCTTAGCCACCCACAACCGCAGCCGTGCCGGAACGTCCTGCGGCGCCAGGCTGAGGCGTTCATCCGTTGAGGCCACGTAGTCGTCAAAACCCTTGAACAGGTTTCCGGGCACCAGTTCGATGTCGGCCCCCACCGGGGTGCCGGCCGGGCCGGCGGCGGCCATCACTGCGCCGTGGCTGCGGGAGAGGCTCAGGCTCAGGCCCGCCACTTCGGGTTTTCCGTGGGCTGTGCTGCCGCAGCCGGCGCAGCTGCGGGTGACCTGAAGGTGCCGGGCTGCCAGCGGCTGCCGGCCCAGCTGCCGCGCCGCCAGGAGTCGGAACAGGGCATGTGAAGCGGCGTAGTCCAGCCGGTCCCCGGCCCGGGTGTACTTCCTGGCTGCCTCCGCTTCGGCGGGGGACAGGTACACGGCCAGGCCGCCGGTGGGGGCGCAGGCCAGCTCCAGGTCCCGGGACAGGGCGCTGAGGAAAACAGTGCCCTGTCCCGGCCCGGCAGTGGTCATCGCTTGCTGATCCGCCGGTACTGGGCGATGGCCAGCGGCGCGAACAGGGCGATGATGGCCACGCTGCAGAGAATCGAGTACAGCACGGCGTTATCTGCAGGCCAGCCGCCAGGAACGCCGAACCCTGCCGGGGCGGCATTGCCGAACAACTCGCGGGCTGAGGTGGCAACGGCGGTCACGGGGTTCCATTCCGCGATGGTCCGCAGCGGTCCGGGCAGCGTATCCACAGAGACAAACGCGCCGGAAATGAACGTCACAGGGAACAGCCAGACGAGGCCCAGGCTCTGGGCCACCTCCACGCTCCTGGCGGTCAGCGCGATGACGGCACCGATCCAGGACACGGCGAAGGCGAACAGCAGCAGCAGGCCCAGGGCGGCCAGCGCCTGTCCGGGGCCGCCGGTGATGCGCCAGCCGATGGCCAGGCCGCACACCATGGTGGCAGCGACCGATAGCACGCTGGTGGCCAGGTCTGAGGTGGTGCGGCCCAGGATCACGGCAACCCGGGACATGGGCAGCGACCGGAACCGGTCAATGAGCCCCAGCTGCAGGTCCTTGGCCAGGTACACGGCCGTGAAGGACGCGTTAAAGGTCAGGGTCTGGGCCAGGATTCCGCCGATGAGGAAGCTGCGGTACTGGTCCCCGCCCAGGGTTCCGCCAAACACAAACCCCAGCAGGAGCACAAACATAATGGGCTGGACGAGGCCGGTGACCATGGCGCCGGGGGTGCGCAGGACGTTGAGCAGGTTGCGCCGGGCGATGACGGAGCTGTCGCGGGCGGCGGCGGTGAGGGCGCTCATGCTGCCACCTCCTCTTTCTGCCGGGCCTGGTCCGCGGCGTGGCCGGTGAGCTGCAGGAAAACGTCGTCAAGGGTGGGCCGGCGGAGCGAGGCTTCCTCCACCGGGATGCCCACGGCGTCAAGGTCGGAGAGGATGCGCACCAGCGTCCGGTGCCCCTGCGGGGCGGCAATGGACACGCCCAGGTTTTGCGGGTCGATGTCAGGGCTGACGCCGGAGCCGGTTGCGGCGTCCAGGGCTGCAGCGGCGGCGGAAAGGTCGGAGGCGTACCGCAGCACAACGCTGATGCGTTCCGTGCCGGCGCTTTGCTTCAGTTCGGTGGCGGTGCCCTCAGCGATGACCCTGCCGTGGTTAATGACGGCGATATTGTCGGCCAACCGGTCGGCTTCCTCGAGGTACTGCGTGGTCAGCAGCACGGTGGTGCCATCCGACACCAGCCTCGAAACAACATCCCAGGTGTCCAGCCGGCCGCGGGGGTCCAGGCCGGTGGTGGGCTCATCGAGCACCACCACTTTGGGCCGGGCCACAATCGCGCCGGCCAGGTCCAGGCGCCGCCGCATGCCGCCGGAGAATGTTCCGGACCGTTTATTGGCGACGTCCGTGAGGCGGAAGCCTTCCAGCAGTTCATGTGCCCGGGCCGACGCGGTGCGGCGGTTCATGCCGTACAGCCGGCCCACCATGTGCAGGTTTTCGAAGGCGGTGAGTTTTTCGTCCACGGCCGCGTACTGGCCAGAGAGTCCAAGGTTGCGGCGGACCAGGGCCGGCGCTGCCAGCACCGAGTGGCCGGCCACCCGGGCGTCACCGCTGTCCGGTGCCAGCAGGGTGGTGAGGATTTTGACGGTGGTGGTCTTGCCGGAGCCGTTGGGTCCCAGCAATCCCAGGACTGTCCCTTCCCCTGCGTGCAGGGACAGTCCGTCCAGGGCCTTAAAACTGCCGAACGACTTGCTGACGTTCTCGATCCGGATCACTGCGAAGCGGCGAGTTCGGCAACTTTGCGCGGCGCCATGTCGGTCCACGTCCGGGCGACGTAGTCCAGGCAGGCCTCGCGGTTGTCGGGGCCGAACATGGTGACCCAGCCCTGCGGCACTGCTGCGAACTCCGGCCAGAGGGAGTGCTGCTGGAAGTCATTGACCAGTACGGAGAACGTTGCGGATTTGTCGTCGAAGGGGTTCGTCATGGTGACCTTTCCTGTCGGTTCTGTCGTCGTAAGGGGCGTCCCGTGTGCAACAGGAGCATCATCTGTTATTCGGCTCCGGCGCCCAGGTGGATGGCCAGCGCCGGCATGATTGTGCTGAGAGCCCGGTCACTTAGGAGCTGGGAGTGCCGGTCCGGGACGGGGATGTCGGTGATGGTTCCGGTGACGTAGGGGGTCCAGGACGTGGCGTCCGGGGTGCCGGCCGGTACCTGTTCGGTGGCACTGAAGAAGAGCAGGTCGCCGGCGAACACCTGCGGGCGTTCGTCCCTGATCAGCCGCGCCAACGCGGGGAAGTTCCC
Source organism: Arthrobacter sp. ZBG10 (assembly GCF_001238605.1). Taxonomy (NCBI): domain Bacteria; kingdom Bacillati; phylum Actinomycetota; class Actinomycetes; order Micrococcales; family Micrococcaceae; genus Arthrobacter; species Arthrobacter sp. ZBG10. The sequence continues at coordinate 8,106 of NZ_LFQH01000035.1, forward strand.
GGCCATGGCTTCTACGGAGTCGGTGGGAACGGTGCCCAGCGGGTTGTGGTTTTCGCGCAGGATTTCCTGGGCCCGGTGGACATCCACCGCCGCCAGGTCCTCGCCGGCCTGGTCATAGCCCTGTGCCTCGAGGTAGCTGGCCCAGAGGCCTGCCCCGCTGCCCGCTTCCGCGTTGGACTCCTGGTTGTCCGGGAAGGCATCCAGGATGGCCAGGAACGCCACCTCATGGCCCAGGTCCTGCAGCCTCGTGGCCAGCCGGTGGGCCAGGTAGCCGCCGAAGGACCAGCCCAGCAGGTGGTACGGGCCTTCCGGCTGCACGGAACGGATCTGCGCGATGTAGTCATCGGCCAGGGCCGTCAGCGTTGCGGCGTCCACCGGGTGCGTGTTGCCAGGTTCCAGGCCAGGCATCTGCAGCCCGATCAGCGGCCGCTCCGGGTCCAGCCGGCCCAGCATGGCGGCGAAGCCCCAGCCGATCCCGGACGCCGGGTGCACGGCAAACAGCGGCGCCTTGCTCCCGGCGGTGCGCAGCGGCAGCAGCTGCCGCAGGCTGTCCGCGGCGCTTTCCGCCCCGCCCTTGGCAGCCTCGGCGAGCAGGCCTTCGACAGTGGGTGCCCGGAACAGGGACTGGACCTGCAGGTCAGTGCCCAGCGCGGCATTGATCTTGGCGATCAGCGGCCTGGCCAGGAATGAGTGCCCGCCCAGTTCGAAGAAGGACTCGTCCACGCCGGCGCGGTCCAGGGACAGCACCTCGGCGAAAATGCCGGCCACCGTCTTTTCCTGCGGCGTCCGCGGGGTGAGTCCCGCAGCCCGGGTGGCGGTGCCGGGATCGGGCAGCGCGGCCGTGTCCACCTTGCCGTGCGGCGTCAGCGGCACCGCCGGGATGACCAGGACTGCTGCCGGGACCATGTAGTCCGGCAGGAGCGCCCGGACATGGCTGCGGGCGGCGTCGGGCAGGCCTGCTGCAGGCCCGCCGTCGGACGGAACCACGTACCCCACCAGGCGCGCCGCGGCCCCGCTGCCAAAGGAGCGGACGACGGCGGCACGCACCCCGGGTGCGCCGCGCAGGGCGTTTTCAACTTCCCCGGTTTCCACGCGGAAGCCGCGGATTTTCAGCTGGCCGTCGTTGCGGCCGGCAAACACGAGGCGGCCGTCGGCGTGCCGGAACACCACGTCGCCGGTGCGGTACATCCGCTCGCCGCCGCCGTGGAAGGGGTCTGCCACAAAGCGCTCCGCGGTGAGGTCCGGCCGGCCGCGGTAGCCGCGGGCCAGCTGGGTCCCGGCGATGTACAGCTCACCGGCGGCGCCGGGCAGCGTGTGCTGCAGCCTGTCATCCAGGACGTACAGCCGGGTGCCCGGGGTGGGCCGGCCCAGCTCCGGGGTGTCGCTGCCAGCCACCGCAGCCACCACGGTGTCCACCGTGGCCTCGGTGGGGCCATAGAGGTTCCAGGCCCGCACACCGGGAAGTGCCGCGACGGAGGTCCAGAGGCCGGCGTCGAACGCTTCCCCGCCCAGGGCGAGGCTGAACGCGTCGGCGCCACTTGCATGGCTGGCCAGGAGCCCGGCGAAGTCCGGTTCGGCCAGGAGCTGGCGGAGGTAACCCGGCGTGGTTTCCCATGCGCTGATGCCCTGCGCGGCGAAGTAGGCGGCGAGCCCGGCCGGGTCCCGGCGGAGGTCGTCGGAGACCACGTGCAGCTCGTGCCCGGCCACCAGCCAGAGGATCGGATCCCAGGAGGCGTCGAAGCCCACGCCGGTGGTGTGGGCCACCTTGCGCCGGGTGATCCCGGCGAGCAGGGTTTCCCGGTGCGCTGCCAGCAGGGCCGCCAACGCGCCGTGGCTGACTTCCACACCCTTGGGCCGGCCGGTGGACCCGGACGTAAACATCACGGAGGCCAGGTCCCGCGGCGAGGGGGCGTAGGGGACGGCGTCCCCGGCGGCCTCCGTGCCGATGAGCTCCTCAAGCAGGAGTACCCGCGGTTGGGTGGCCAGGCCGGCGATGATGCCGTCCAGCCGGCCTGACACGCCAGCCGTGGTCAGCACCACCGGCGGGGCGGCGTCCTCAAGGATGGCGGCCACCCGGTGGTCCGGGTATTCGGTGTCGATCGGGTTGTAGGCAGCCCCGGCGGCCAGCACCCCGAGGAGGCCCTGGACCGTTCCGGCGGAGCGGGGCAGCAGCACGGACACCGTGCCCCCGCCTGCCCCGGCCGTGGTGAGCCCGGCGGCGATGCGTCCCACGGAAGCCGCCAGGTCCGCAAACGTGGTGGCGGCGCCGTCGGCCACCAGTGCCACGGCGTCCGGGGTGGCGCTGACGGTGGCGGCAAACGCGGAGAGGAGATCCGCATCCACGGCGTGATCTGCCGACTGGGAGCGGGACCCTGCGGTGGCTGCCATGAGACGGCGGGCTTCGGGGCCGGCCAGCAGCGGCAGGGCCGAGAGCGGCGTGTCGGGAGCTGCCGAGGCGAGGTCAAGCAGGCGCAGGAAACCGTCCACCAGGCGTTGCGCCGTACCCGGTTCGAACATGGCGGCGTTGTAGTCCAGCGTGCCCGCCAGGGTGCCGTCGTCGCCGGGCCGGAAGGTGAAGGAGAGGTCGAACTTGGCCTCGCCGGACCCGGTTTCGGGCTCGGCGCTCACCGTAACGCCGGGCAGCTGGGGGACTGCCGGTGCGTCGCTGTCCACCGTGAGCATGGTCTGGAAGAGCGGATGCCGGCCCAGCTCACGCTCCGGCGCCACGGCTTCGACGAGCCGTTCGAACGGCACGTCGTCATTCTCGAACGCGTCCAGGATGCCGGCCCGGGACCGGCCCAGCAGCGTGCGCAGGTCCGGATCGCCGCCGGCGCTGACGCGCAGGGGCAGGGTGTTCACAAAGAAACCCACCAGCGGGGCAAGCAGCGGATCCGGACGGCCCGCGGTGGGGGAGCCAATCACCAGGTCATCGCCCGCGCCGGCCCGGTACAGGAACGCGGCAAGGCCGGCGTGAAGTGCCATAAACAGGCTGGCGTTCGACGACGACGCCAGGCTGTTCAGCGCCTTAACGCTTGCGGAATCCACCTGGAAGCCCAGCTGGCCGCCGGGTTGGCGCGGCTCGCGGGGCCGGCGGTGGTCAGCCGGGAGCATCAGTTCGGCGGGGATGCCGGCCAGTGCCTGCTGCCAGTGCGTCACCTTGGCCTCGAGCGCCGGGCCGGCCAGCTGCCGGCGCTGCCAGGTGCTGAAGTCGGCATACTGCAGCGGCAGCGGGTGCTGCTGTGCTGCCGTGTAGGCCAGGGACAGGTCCTGGGCCAACGGCGCCAGGGAGGCGCCGTCGCTGGCGATGTGGTGCATCACCAGGTGCAGCACCCACTGGTCCTGTCCGCCGTCGGCCGGGAGCCGGATCAGCCGGGCGCGCAGCGGGATGTCGGACCGGACGTCGAAGCCTTGGCCGGCGTCGAGCCGCAGCAGGTCCTGGACGTCAGCCTGGGAACCGGCGGTGCTGACGGCCAGGGCCATGGCGGTGCCGGACGAAGCGGTTGTGCCGGTTGAACCCGGATCGCCTGGTCCTGGATCGCCTGAACCAGCGGCATCAGGAGCGGGCAGGATCAGCTGTTCCGGGACGCCGGACGTTTCCGGGTACACGGTCCGGAGGATTTCGTGCCGCCGGAACAGGGCGGCCACGGCCTTGGCCATTGCCCGCTCGTCCAGGTTGCCGGCCAGGCGCACGGCCAGGGAAATGTTGTAATCCGCGGCGCCGGGATCCAGCTGGTTCAGGAACCACATCCGGGACTGGGCGTAGGAGAGCTCCAGGCGGTCCGGACGGGCCGAATCCGGGCCGGCCAGCCACTCGGCCAGGGGCTCGGGCAGGTCCAGGGGCAGGTCGGCAGGGCCGGCGGGAGTTGTCCCCGTGGCACTGAGCGGCGCGTCCGGGCTGGCTGCCCCCGAGTCCCCGGCGGGCGGCAGCACCGCTGCCAGCAGCGCGGCGGGCGTGGGGGCATCGAACAGGGTGCGCAGCGGCACATCGCGGCCGAACGCCTCCCGGATCTTGCCCATCATGGCGATGGCCAGCAGCGAATGGCCGCCCAGGGTGAAGAAATCATCGTCCATGGACACGGTGTCCACCGCCAGGACGGCGCCGAAGATCCCGGCCATGGTGTGCTCATCGGCGGTCTGCGGTGCGGCGCCGTGGCCGGCCCCGGCTGCCACCGGTGCGGGGAGCGCCCTGCGGTCCAGCTTGCCGTGCGAGGTCAGCGGAATCCCGGGAATGGCCATGATGATGGCCGGCACCATGTACTCCGGCAGCCGCTCCGCCGCCACGGCGCGGACGTCCTCCGGGCTGGCCGTGCCGGTGTAGTAGGACACAACGCGCTGGGCCGGATCGCCGTCGGGAAGGGCCACGGCCCGGTCCACGCCGGGAGCCAGGGCCAGGGCCGCTTCGATCTCGCCCAGTTCGATCCGGAAGCCCCGGACCTTCACCTGCTCGTCATTGCGGGCGATGAACTCCAAGGACCCGTCGGCGCGCCGGCGCACCAGGTCGCCGGTGCGGTACATCCGGCTGCCGTCCAGGGCAAAGGGGTTGGCCACAAAACGGGAAGCGGTCTCGCCTGGGCGCCCGTCATAACCCTGCGCCATTCCCGCTCCTGCCAGGTACAGTTCGCCCGGAATCCCGGCCGGGACCAGGGCCAGGTGCTGGTCCAGGACCAGGGTGTCGGTGCCTGCGATGCCGCGGCCGATGCCGGGTACCGCACCATCGATCCTGGCCGTCACGGAATCAACCGTGAACTCCGTGGGGCCGTAGAAGTTGTAAGCCTCCACTTCCGGGGTGGCGGCCAGCTTCGCCCACAGGTCGGCGGATACCGCTTCGCCACCCAGGACCAGCAGCAGCGGCAAGTCCGCCGCGGCGCCGGTGGATGCTGCCGGCGTGGCCAGGCCCAGCTGCAGGAGCTGGGTGGCGTAGGACGGCGTGGTTTCCAGGACCCCGATGCGGTGCTCCCGGCAGTAACCCACCAGTGCTTCGGCATCGGAGCGCACGGCGTCCGCCACCAGGTGCAGTTCCGCGCCCGCAACCAGCCACAGCATGGGGTCCCAGGCAGCGTCGAAACCCAGGCCGGCGATGTGGGCCACCGCAACGGTGGCGGACCCTGCGGCAGCAAACCGCGGTGCGTACAGGGTGCGGTGGTGGTGCGAGTAGAGGTTGGCCAGCGCGCCATGGGACACGGCAACGCCTTTGGGCCGGCCGGTGGAGCCGGACGTGTACAGCACGTAGGCCAGGTCATCGGCGGCGGGCCGGCATGCGGCAAGGTCGGCGGCCGGAACGTCCGCGCCGCGGGCCAGCAAAGCCTCCACGGTGACGGTCCGGAGCCCGGTGGCGCGGCTGCTTGCGGGACCGGCAACGCCGGGCGTGCCGATCACCAAGGCCGGGGCGCCGTCGTCGAGAATCATGCCGATCCGCTCCGCGGGGTAGGTGAGGTCCACGGGAATGTAGACGCCACCCGCTGCCAGGACAGCCAGCGCTGCCGTCACCACGTCGGCGGTCCGGGGCAGGGCGACGGCCACCCTGTCGCCGGGCTCCACACCGAGGGCAATCAGCCCCCGGGCTGCCGCGTCGACGCGCTGCCGCAGCTGGTCGAAGCTGAGACCGTGGCCGCGGCCGGCTGCGTCCACCACCGCGGGGGAGGCCGGGATCCGGGCGGCGGTGGCGAGGAAGGCGTCCACCACGGTGCCCTCGGGACCGTCATTGTGGTTGCCGAGGCTGTGGCCCAGCACCCGGGCGTGCTGCTCGGGCGTCTGGATGCGGAGGCGGTCCAGGGTGATGGCGGGGTCCGCCGCGAACTGTTCCACCACGGCCAGGTACCCGGCCGCGAGCTGCGCCGCGGTGCCTGGCGTGAAGAGCCCCGGGTTGAAGGCCAGGCTGCCGGTGATCCCGCCGGTGCCCTCCGCCAGGTCCAGGAGCAGGTCGAACTTGTTGCCGCCGGGCTCCTGTCCGTGGTCGGCGCTGGCATCGAGTCCGTCCATGGCGAGCTCTGCGGGGACGGTGTTCTGCAGGGTCAGCATCACCTGGAAGAGCGGATGCCGGTGCTGGGAGCGGGCCGGGTTCAGTTCCTCCACCACCCGCTCGAAGGGTGCGTCCTGGTTGGCGTATGCGTGCAGGTTGGTGTACCTGACGCTCTCCACCAGCTCGCCGGCGGTGGGGTTGCCGGACGTGTTGGTGCGCAGCACCAGGGTGTTGACGAAGAACCCCACCAGGCTGTCCAGTTGGGTGTCCGTGCGGCCGGCCACGGGTGTGCCCAGGGGGATGTCATCGCCGGCGCCGGACTTGGTGAGCAGCGCGGCCAGCGCCGCCTGCAGCACCATAAAGAGGCTGGCGCTGTGGTTCCGGGCCAGCGCGTTGAGCCGCTCCGCCGTTTCGGGGCTGATGGCCAGCGGGACGGACGACGCCGGTCCGCCGGCCGGGTGCGCTGCCTCGTCGCGGGTGCCGCGTGCGTAGTCGAACGGCAGCAGCAGCTCTTCGGGGGCGCCGCGGAGTTCGCGGGTCCAGAAGTCGAGCTGCCGGGAGATGGGGCTTTCGGGATCCGCTTCGCTGCCCAGTTCGGCGCGCTGCCACAGGGTGTAGTCGGCGTACTGCACGGGCAGCGGCGCCAGCCCGGCCTCGCCGCCGGACACGAGGCTGTTGTAGGCGGCGGACAGGTCCCGGGCCAGCGGCGCCAGGGACCAGCCATCGGCGGCAATGTGGTGCAGGGTGATGGCCAGGACATGGTGGTCCGGGGCCAGCTGGAAGAGGACGGCGCGAAGCGGCAGGTCGCGGCCCAGGTCGAACCCGCGGCCCGTTTCCGCTGCCAGCGCTGACGGCAGGTTCTGTTCGGTGCATTCCACGGCCAGAAGGGCCGGCCGGCCCTCCTCCGGGGACAGCACCCGCTGCGCCGGTTCGCCATCCACCAGCGGGAAGAGGGTCCGCAGGGTCTCGTGGCGGACGGCCAGCTGGCCGATGGCCTCCGCCAGCGCCGCCACGTCCAGTTTGCCCGGCAGGTTCAGGACCACGGGAATGTTGTAGGCACCGGATTCGGGGGCGAACCGGTTCAGGAACCACAGCCGGCGCTGGGCGAAGGACAGCGGCAGGACCTCGGGGCGTTCCGCCCTGACCAGCGGCCGCGCGGTGGCGGTGCCCAGTTCCAGGGTTTCCGCGAGCTCGGCCACGGTGGTCTTTTCAAACACCGTGCGCAGCGCCGGGGCCGATCCGGTGCGGTCCCGCAGCAGGGCCACTAGGCGGGTGGCCAGCAGGGAGTGCCCGCCGAGGTCGAAGAAATCGTCCTCAAGCCCAACGTCGGAAAGTCCCAGGACCTCCTTGAAGGCGTCGGCGACTATCCGTTCCCGTTCGTTTCGCGGGGCGGAGGCGGCGCGTTCCTGGTCCGGGACGGGCAGGGCGCGGGTGTCCAGCTTGCCGTTGGGCGTCAGCGGCAGCACAGGGATCTGGGTGATGGTGGCGGGCACCATGTAGTCGGGCAGGTGGCGCCGGGCCAGCCGGCGGAGTTCGGCGGTGTCCAGCGCGGTTAGGGCAACACCTGCGGGGGTCACATAGCCCAGGAGCTGGTCATACCCCGCCCGGTTCCGGCCCACTGTGACGGCCGCGTGTTCCACGCCGTCCAAGGCGCGCAGCACCTGCTCGATTTCGGCCAGTTCGATCCGGAAGCCCCGGATTTTGACCTGAGCGTCCAGGCGGCCCCGGAACTCCAGCGTCCCGTCCCCCTGCCGGCGCACAATGTCCCCGGTCCGGTACATCCGCGACCCGTCCACCGCGAAGGGGTCCGCCACGAAGCGCTCGGCGCTCAGGCCCGGCTGGTCAAGGTAGCCGCGGGCCAGGTTGATGCCGGCGACGTAGAGCTCACCCACGGCGTTGTCCGGGACCGGGTTCAGGCCGGAGTCCAGGATGTAGTGCCGGGTGTTGGCCACGGACCCGCCCAGGGTGGGTTCGGTGCCCGGTTCCATCACCGCAGTCAGGGAATCCACGGTGGTTTCGGTGGGGCCGTAGAAGTTGTAGGCCACCACGCCGTCCCGGCCGGCGAGGTCGTTCCAGAGCGGTGCGTCCACGGCTTCGCCGCCCAGGGCCACCACGGACGGGTGCCGGTCCTGGTCGAACAGGCCGCCGGCCACCAGCACCTTGGCGAAGGACGGGGTGGTTTCGATCGAGTCGATGCCGGTCCCGGACAGGTAGGCGCTGAGGGCCTCCGGGTCCCGGCGGGTCAGGTTGTCCACCAGGTGCAGTTCGTGCCCGCCGATGAGCCACAGGATGGGGTCCCAGGACGCGTCGAAGGACAGCCCAGCCGTGTGGGCCACCCGCAGTTTCCGGCCCAGCCGGGCCTCGGCGGGGCGGAAAATGGTGTCCCGGTGGGAGGTGTACAGGTTGAGCAGCGGCAGGTGTTCCACGCCGACGCCCTTGGGCCGGCCGGTGGAGCCGGAGGTGAAGATGACGTAAGCGAGGTCCTGCTGGCCTGCGGTGGGCAGGGGAGCGGCCGGGTCCTTGCCGGCCAGGCACGCCGCCATCAAGGCAGCGTCCAGCACGGTGACGGGGACGTCCGTCGCCAGTTCGTCGTGGCCAGGCCCGGAGTCGGAGCCTGCGGCGGTGAACGCGGTGGACGTCAGGAGCCGGACGGGGGCGGCGTCCTCGATCATGCCTTCCACGCGGCCGGCGGGGTAGTCGGGGTCCAGCGGAAGGTAGGCGGCTCCGCTTTTGAGCACAGCCAACAGGGCGATGGGGAGCAGCAGGCTCCGGTCCAGGCGGACGGCCACCGTGGTGCCCGGTCCGGCGCCGTGGCTTGCCAGGTAGCGGGCCAGCTGGTTGGAACGGGCCTCCAGTTCGGCGAAGGTGAGGGTGCCGTCCCCGGCAACCACCGCTGTCCGGTCGGGGCCGGCGGCGGCGTTGAGCTGGAATTCCTCCACGATGGTGTGGCCGGGCAAGGCCTGGTCCCCGGCATCGCCGGCCGCCAGCAGGTCCAGCTCCTCGGCCTGCGTGGTGACCGTCAGGTCCGCCAGGGTGGCGCCGGGCTGCGTGGCAACGCGTTCCAGGAGGCGGACAAACCGGTCCACGTGCTGAGCCAGGGCGGCCTGGCCGTAGAGGGCGGCGTTGGCTTCGAACTGCACTGTTGGGCTGCCGGCGCCCAGGCCGTGGACCACAATCGAGAGGTCGTCGACGGGGCCGGTGGACAGAATGTTTACGGTGCCCTGCGCCGGACCGAAAGCGATGCCGTCCAGCACGGGCAGGATGTTCACGGAGGGACCCAGGTAACCGCCCTGGGTGGGGAGGTCCTCGTAGCGGAAGCGCTGATGGACCAGGGCATTGCGGAGGTTGCGGCCCACGGCGGCTGCCGTCTCCTGGACGGTGGCTCCCGGGTCCACGGCCAGCCGGACCGGAACAATGTTGGAGAGCATGGACGGAGTGGACTTGGCCAGGTTGCCGCGGCGCGCCGTCACCGGCAGGGCAACGGAGACCTCACGCTCGCCGGTGATCCGGTGCAGGTACAGCGATGCGGCGGTCAGGATCAGGGCGGGTGCGGTGGCGGCAGCGGACTCAAGGGCAGCAGCCGCGGGGGCGCGCAGGACCCGGGCGGCGCGGACCAGCGATCCCGCGGCGGCATCCGGCCGGCCGGCGAGGCCGGTGGCGGGCGCGGCGTCTGCCAGCTCGGCGTCCCAGAAGGCTTTGTCTGCGGCGGCGGCAGGGGAGCTGGCGTACCCGGCCTCGGCGGTCAGGAGGTCCTGGAGCGGGGCGAAGGCGGGGCCGGTACCGGAAACCGGGACCCCGGCGTCGTCCGCCAGCAGGTCGTTGTAGAGGCCGGCGACGCGGCGCAGGACCAGCACGGCGGAGTAGCCGTCGAGCAGGAGGTGGTGCACCCGCTGGTAGAAGAAGTGGCGGTCCGGGGCCAGCCGGATGAGCTCGGTGTGCAGGAGCTGGTCCGTGGCGGCGTCCCGGGGCAGGCTTAGGTCGGCGTCCATCAGGGCGCGGGCCTGCGCTTCCGGGTCCGGCGCGGCTGCCAGGTCGGTGACCTCCATGGTGGCGGCACCGGGGCGGGGGTACTGGAACGGCCCGTCGGTGTCCTCGGCGAAGCCCAGGTTCAGGGCGTCCGTGCCGGCCACGGCCCGTTCCAGCGCGCTGGCCAGGACGGCCTCATCCAGGGGACCGGTGATTTCGATGAACTGCCCGATCTGGAACATCGGGTTCTCCGGTGCCAGTTTCTGCGCGTACCAGATGCCGCGCTGGGCGGGCGTCAGGTCCAGCCGGGTGGCGTCGGGGACAGCGGGGTTCAGGGAATCGTGGGACATGGTCCTTCTCTGGTTGAGGGGCGCCAGGCCCGGAGGCCTCGGGGCACTGCAAAAGGGCCGCAGGGCATGGCAAAAGGGCCCGGGCCTGCGGCGACAGCCCGGGAACGTTGTTCCGGCGCCGGCTCAAAGCCGGCGCCGCGGAATCAGCCGGGTGTTACTGGAACTGGCCGAACTGGAACGGGCCCACGTTGCCAATGCCCACCAGGGGGCCATCCACTACGGGGCCCTCCACCAGCGGACCGTTGATCAGGCCGCCGTTGAGGAACCCGCCGCTGAAGAGGCCGCTGAGGATAGTGGCGTCCTTGGCTGCGGCCACCTGCCCAACCTTTGTCCCGGCGTCGGACGTGGCTGCCTGGGCCGGAAGCGAGGTGGCGGCGAAGGCCGTCAGGGCCAGCAGGGAGGCGGCGGCGGTGCGGGTCAGGGTCTTGGCAGTCTTGTTCACAGTCATCTCCAGTCAGGTAGCAAATGTTTCCACACACCCGAAGGTGTCATAGGAGCATTCGGACCTGCTGGAATTCCGGATGGGAATTCCTACTTCCCCTGCCGTGCCGAGAGCCGCGCCACAGCCAACGCCAGCCAGAGCTGGACCCTGTCGGTGGTGACGGCGGGGTCGTACCCCGTCAGCTCAGTGATCTGTGCCAGCCGGTACCTGACGGTGTTGCGGTGCAGCGTGAGTTCCTCGGCAACGGCCGCCACGGAGCCGTTGTTGTTCAGGTAGCTTTCCAGCGTGGCCATCAGCTCCGCGCCGTGCGCCGCATCGAAGGTCCGCAGCGGATTCAAGGACTCGTGCGCCATGTCGGCGAGGGGCACGTCTTCGCTGGCCAGCAGCAGCGAGGTCAGGCTGAGGCGCTCCGGTTCGTTGACCGGCAGGCCGTGGCTGGCAGCGTCCCGGGCCTCGAAGTAGCTCCACCGCAGGCCGTTGGGTTTGGTGTAAGCGCCGCCGATGCCGATGGTGGCGTGGATGCCGGCCTCCGCGAGGTGGTCGCTGAGCTGGCGGGCCAGCGCCGGCGCCGTACCGCCGTCGTCATTGATCACCAGGACAAGGTCCTTGCCCACGACGGCGGCCACGGCGTTTTCGAGGCCGCGCGGCACCGAGGTGCTCCCCAGGGCCTTGTTATGGGCGGCGGAAACGGCCAGGAGCACCACGTTCTTCCGGGTGCTGTTCACGCCCACCCCGGCCAGCCGGCGCTGCGCCTCGCTGGTTTCCAGCGCCCCGTGGATCACGTCCTCCAGCACCTGCCCGCACAGGGCACGTTGGGCCTGCCGCTGCTTGACCATGTTGTTCAACTCCACGCTGATCAGGTTCTGGGCGTAGCCAATGATCCCGGAGTCCTCAAAAGGCTGCCGGACCCAGAGCGTGCAGGCGTCCCGGCGGCCGGTGGGGATGGGGTAGGAGGACCACGTATCGGCGGCGGGGGATTCGCTGGTGCTGTTGTACAGCTGGGCCGTGAACTGGCTCAACGCGATGTCCGTCCGCAGCATGCTGCCCAGGTGCTTGAGGAGCTCCGCCAGGCCGCCGCCGGTCAGCAGCGCCCGGGCCAGGACCTGGTGCCCAGCGATGAGCCGCTCCAGCTTGGCGTAGTGGTCAGCGGACTGGGCGTCCGCCACGAGTTTGCCGATCGCGATGAACGGGGTCTCGTACGGGACCTCCACCACGGGCAGGCCCCAGCGGTTGGCTTCCGCCAGCAGCGCCGGCGGCACCGCGTCATGCGTCAGGCCCACCCCGAAGCCGATCCCCACGGCCCCGGCCCGCTGGACCTGGCGGACAAACCGGCGCTGCTCCGGAGCGGACCGGAGGCGCAGCCCGGTGGTCAGCACCAGCTCGCCGCCGTTGATGAAGCGCTGCGGATCCTCAAGTTCCGTCACGGCCACCCAGTTGATGTCCTGGTTCCAGGTGGTTTCGGCGACTCCCACGTTGGACAGCTTCAGGGAGCCCACACCAAGGAGGGCAGCAAGGGAAATGGCCATGCCACAAGGATAAACGGACGCTGGGCAACCGCACTAACCCCAGCGGCTAAAGGTGTGCAGGTGGCTATTCACGGCGGCAGGGTGCTGGCATAGGCTCAAGGCAGTTCCATCCATCCGCCCTGGCGCCGATGGCCCCTATGAAAGAGGTTGCACACCGTGGTCCAGACCTTGCAGAACTTCATCAACGGACAGTTCGTCACCCCGGCCGGCACCGACCTGCTGGACATCGTGAACCCCACCAACGGTGAGGTGGTGGCCCACTCGCCCGTCTCCGTGGCAGCAGACGTTGATGCAGCCATGGCGGCCGCCAAGGACGCGTTCCGCACGTGGAAGCACGTCACCCCCGGGCAGCGGCAGCTGATGCTGCTCAAGCTCGCGGACGCCGTTGAGGCGAACAGTGCTGAACTGGTCGAGGCCCAGCACCGCAACACCGGCCAGGTGCGTTCGCTGATCGCTTCGGAGGAAGTAGCCGCCGGCGCCGACCAGCTCCGCTTCTTCGCCGGCGCCGCCCGCATCCTGGAAGGCAAGTCCGCCGGCGAATACTTCGAGGGCCACACCTCCTACGTCCGCCGCGAACCCATCGGTGTGGTGGCGCAGGTGGCCCCCTGGAACTACCCGTTCCTGATGGCCATCTGGAAGATCGGCCCCGCGCTCGCCGCCGGCAACACCGTGGTCCTCAAACCCTCGGACACCACCCCCGAATCCACCCTGGTGCTGGCCCGGCTCGCAGGGGAGATCCTGCCCGCCGGTGTCCTGAACGTCGTCCTGGGCACCGGCGAGACCGGTTCGCTGATGGTGGAGCACAAGGTCCCCGGCCTGGTGTCCATCACCGGTTCGGTCCGGGCCGGCATCGCTGTGGCTTCCGGCGCCGCGAAGGGCCTCAAGCGCGCCCACCTGGAGCTGGGCGGCAAGGCACCCGCCATCGTGTTCAAGGACGCAGACCTCAAAAAGAGCGCAGCGGCCATCGCGGAGTTCGCCTTCTTCAACGCCGGCCAGGACTGCACGGCCATCACCCGGGTGCTGGTCCAGGACGAGGTGCACGACGACGTTGTGGCCGCCATGGTGGAGCACACCAAAACGCTGCACACCGGTTCGCAGGACGACGAAGAGAACTACTTCGGGCCGCTGAACAACGTCAACCACTTCAAGCAGGTCACCTCCGTGGTGGAAAACCTGCCCGCAAATTGCCGGATCGAAACCGGCGGCCACCGCGCAGGCGACAAGGGCTTCTTCTTCGAACCCACCATCATCACGGGCGCCAGGCAGACGGACGATGTGGTCCAGCAGGAAACGTTCGGCCCGGTCATCACCGTGCAGCGGTTCAGCACCGAAGCCGAAGCCGTGGAACTGGCCAACGACGTGGACTACGCCCTGGCCTCCAGCATCTGGACCACCGACCACGGCACGGCCATGCGCCTGAGCCGCGACCTGGACTTCGGTGCAGTCTGGATCAACACCCACATCCTCCTCACCGCCGAAATGCCGCACGGCGGCTTCAAGCAGTCCGGCTACGGCAAGGACCTCTCCATGTACGGCGTGGAGGACTACACCCGCATCAAGCACGTGATGAGCGCGCTGGACTCCTGACCCCCATCCTCGCTCCGCAACCCCGGTTTCCCTGAAAGGCCTGACATGACCACCACAGCACCCGACATCACCTACCGCCTGGAGCAGAAGCGCCGCGTCCAGGCCGACTTCCCGGGCCCCAAGTCCGTGGCACTGACCGAACGCCGCAAGGCCGTGGTAGCTGCCGGCGTCGCCTCCAGCGTCCCCGTCTTTGTTGCCGACGCCGACGGCGGCATCATCCACGACGTCGACGGCAACTCCTTCATCGACCTCGGCTCAGGCATCGCGGTGACCAGCGTGGGCGCCTCCGATCCCGCCGTCGTGGGCGCCGTGAAGGAAGCCGTGGAGCACTTCACCCACACCTGCTTTATGGTCACCCCGTACGAAAGCTACGTGGCGGTTGCCGAACAGCTGAACCGGCTCACCCCGGGTGACCACGAAAAGCGCACCGTGCTCTTCAACTCCGGTGCCGAAGCCGTGGAAAACGCCGTCAAGGTGGCCCGACTGGCCACCGGACGCGACGCCGTTGTGGCCTTCGACCACGCCTACCACGGCCGCACCAACCTGACCATGGCGCTGACCGCCAAGGCCATGCCGTACAAAACCAACTTCGGCCCGTTCGCGCCCGAGGTCTACCGCATGCCCATGAGCTACCCGTACCGCGAGGAAAACCCCTCGATCACGGGCGCCGAGGCCGCCAAGCGCGCCATCACCATGATCGAAAAGCAGATCGGCGGGGACCAGGTCGCCGCGATCATCATCGAGCCCATCCAGGGCGAGGGCGGCTTTATTGTCCCTGCCGAAGGCTTCCTGCCGGCCCTGGCCGACTGGGCCAAGGAAAAAGGCATCGTGTTCATCGCTGACGAGGTCCAGTCGGGCTTCTGCCGCACTGGTGAATGGTTCGCCGTCAACCACGAAGGCGTCATCCCGGACATCCTGACCATGGCCAAGGGAATCGCCGGCGGCATGCCGCTGTCCGCCATTACCGGCCGGGCAGACCTGCTCGACGCCGTCCACCCCGGCGGCCTCGGCGGCACCTACGGCGGCAACCCGGTGGCCTGCGCCGCCGCGCTGGCGTCCATCGGCTCCATGGAGCAGTACGACCTCGCCGGCCGTGCCCGCCACATCGAGGACGTGGCCACCACCCGGCTCCGCGAGCTGCAGTCAGAGCTCTCCGCCGCCGGGACCGGCGTGATCGGCGATGTCCGCGGCCGCGGCGCCATGCTGGCCATCGAGCTGGTCCAGGCCGGTTCCAAGGAGCCCAACACCGACCTGACCAAGGCCGTCGCCGCAGCCTGCCTCAAGGAGGGCGTCATCATCCTCACCTGCGGCACCTACGGCAACGTGATCCGCCTGCTCCCGCCGCTGGTCATCTCTGACGAGCTCCTGAACGACGGCCTGGACGTCCTGGCCGCCGCCATCAAGGCGCACGCCTAGGAACCTCACCCTGCACAAAGGCGGGCCAGTTTCGGCTGGCCCGCCTTTGGCGTCTCCGCGGGCGCTCCAGTAGCCGCGGGCGCTCCCGGTCCGCCGCTCCGGTCAGGCTGCTGCGGCGCGCAGGGCCCGTTTCCGGTCCACGGCGTGCCGCCGCGCGGTGGCCAGCATGTCGACGGTGAGCAGCAGCAGTGCCAGCCACACAACGCCGAAGCCGATCCACCGCTCCGCCGGCATGGCCTCCCGGAACACCAGCAGGGCAACAATGAACTGCAGGATCGGGGCCAGGTACTGCAGCAGGCCGATGGTGGTCATGGGAAGGCGGCGGGCCGAGGCGCCGAAAAACAGCAGCGGAATCGCTGTGATGATTCCCGATGCTGCCAGGATCCAGAAGTGCGCCGGCCCGTTGGCGGCCAGGGTGGCCGTGCCGTTGACTGCCAGGACGATCATGGTGATCCCGGCCAGCGGCGCCAGCACGGCGGTCTCCACGCTCAGGCTGGTCAGGGCGTCAACCCTGGCACCCACCCGTTTTTTCACAAAGCCGTAGAAGCCGAAGCTGAACGCCAGGGTGAGTGCGATCCACGGTAACTTTCCGTAGGAATAGGTCAGGACGCCGACCGCCACAAACCCGGTTCCGACGGCGGCCCACTGCAGCGGGCGCAGCCGTTCCTTCAGGACGATCACGCCCAGCAGCACGGAGACCAGGGGGTTGATGAAGTAGCCCAGGGCTGCCTCCACGGCCTGGCCCGAGGTCACGCCGTAGGTATAGGTGAGCCAGTTGATGGCGATCAGCAGGGCAGCCAGCGCCAACGGAGCAAAGACTTTCCGGTCCCGCACCGCCGCGGCGATGGCCGGCCAGGAGCGGGTGACCGTGAGCAGGAGAGCGCAGAACAGCAGCGACCACACAATCCGGTTGGCCACGATCTCAACCGCGCCGGCGGGCACCAGGACAATGAAGTAGAGCGGCAGCAGCCCCCACAGCCCGTATGCGCCGATCCCGAACAGGACCCCCGCCGTCGTCTCTTTATCCACGGCTTTGGGCCCGGCTCCCTGGACGGGAGGCGCGGTGGCCGGGTTGAGGCTGGCAGGGGCGGTTTGTTCGGGTGAGGGCACGCAACCATAACAGCAGGCTTCCGGCAGGTATTCCACGCGTGCCGGGCGGCAATCCCGTCATTGATCAGTAGGCTTGCTTTTATGACATCAGCGGAACTGCCGGCCACCGCCCCATGAGGCTCCGGCGCAGCAACGCCTCAGGGCGTGGATACCGGCGCATCCCTGCCGGAAAAGGGTTCAGCTACCGGGACCTGGACGGCTCCACCGTGCCGGCCGGCGACGTCAGGGACCGACTGGACAGCATCGGGATCCCGCCGGCGTGGACGGACGTGTGGATTGCCCCGTTCGAAAATGGCCACATCCAGGCCACCGGGGTGGACGCCGTGGGGCGGCGGCAGTACATCTACCATCCGGAATGGCGGCAGCGGAAGGACCGGCTGAAGTTCGTCAGGTCCCTGCAGCTGGCCGAATCCCTGCCATCGGCCCGGCGGCTGGTCACCGTGGACCTCCGCAGCGAAGGCTTCTCCCGCGAACGGGTGCTGGCCGGGGCGTTCCGGATGCTGGACAGCGGATCACTGCGGGTGGGCTCCGAACGGTACACCAACGAAAACGGCAGCCGCGGGCTGGCCACCCTGCTGTGCGCGCACGCCCAGGTCCGCCAGGACAGGATCCTGCTGGCGTTTCCCGCCAAGAGCGGCAAGGACTGGGAATCGGAAATCCGCGACGCCGACCTCGCCGCCCTGGTGCGCCAGCTCAAGAAGCGCGGCGGCAAGGCCCGGCTGCTCGCCTACAAGGAGGGCAGGAACTGGCGCCCGGTCACCAGCTCCGACATCAACGCCTACGTCAAGGAACGCACCGGCTCCGACTTCACCGCCAAGGATTTCCGCACCCTGCGCGGCACCATTGCTGCCGCCGGCAGCCTGGCCCGGACCGGTCCGCGGCCCACCGTTGCCAAAAGGAAGCGGGCCGTCAGCGCCGCCATGCAGGCTGCCGCCGAGGTGCTGGGCAACACCCCGTCCATCGCCCGGAAGAGCTACGTGGACCCGCGCGTGCTGGACCACTACAACAATGGCGAGACCATCGACCCCAAACGGCCGGACTCCGCCGAGTCCGAACTGCGGGCGCTGCTTTACCGGGAAGGCGCGGTGGTTCCGCTGGCCAAAAGCGGCTAAGGCCTAGAATTGGGAACTGTGCGCCGGTGCGGCGCACCCGCATCGTCAGAAGGGCCCCCGGTGACCAACCACAGCGCCTCCGCCGCCACCCGTCCCCTCCGCGTCGCCATCGTGGGGGCTGGGCCCGCAGGTGTGTACGCCGCCGATATCCTCACCAAATCCAGCGGCGTCAAGGACGGCGACTTCGAGGTCAGCATCGACCTCTTCGAGGCCTATCCCGCACCCTACGGCCTGATCCGCTACGGCGTGGCCCCTGACCATCCCCGGATCAAGGGGATCGTCAACGCATTGCACAAGGTCCTGGACCGCGGCGACATCCGCTTCCTGGGGAACGTGGCCTACGGCAAGGACCTCACCCTGTACGACTTCCGGGCCTTCTACGACGCCGTGATCTTCTCCACCGGCGCCATCCGGGACGCCGACCTGGACATTCCCGGCATCGGCATGGCCGGCTCCTACGGCGGCGCGGACTTCGTATCCTGGTATGACGGCCACCCGGACGTCCCCCGGGAGTGGCCGCTGGAGGCCCGGGAAATCGCCGTGATCGGCAACGGCAACGTGGCCCTTGACGTGGCGCGCATGCTGGTCAAGCACCCGGAGGAACTGCTCAGCACCGAAATCCCGGACAACGTCTACCAGGGCCTGAAATCCTCACCTGTCACCGATGTGCACGTCTTTGGCCGGCGCGGCCCCGCCCAGGTCAAGTTCACGCCGCTGGAGCTGCGCGAGCTCAGCCACATGAACGACGTGGACATTGTGCTGTACCCGGAGGACTTCGAGTTCGACGAGGCCTCCGATGAGGCCATCCGCAGCAACAACCAGATCAAAACCATGGTGAACACGCTGACCAACTGGCTTGTCGAAGAGCACGCCGAAGCCGAGGAACCCTCCTCCCGCCGGCTGCACCTGCACTTCCTGCACAGCCCGGTGGAAATCCAGGACGGCGGCACAGGCTCCGTCTCGGGGATCAAGTTCGAGCGGATGCAGCTGGACGGCACCGGCAACGCCAAAGGCACGGGGGAGTTCGCTGAATACCCGGTCCAGGCCGTCTACCGGGCCATCGGTTACCACGGCTCGCCGCTGGCGGAACTGGAATTCGACGCCAAGCGCGGTGTCATTCCCAATGAGGGCGGCCGGGTCCTCGACGCTGCCGGGGCCGCTGTCCCCGGTATCTACGCCACAGGCTGGATCAAGCGCGGACCGGTGGGCCTGATCGGCCACACCAAGGGCGACGCCCTGGAAACCATCGGCTTCCTGCTGGAGGACAGGCTCACGCTGCCGCCGGCGCAGAACCCCGACCCGCAGGCCATCATCGACCTCCTTGAGGAGCGCGGCGTCGAATACACCACGTGGGAGGGCTGGAACCGGCTCGACGCCCACGAAGCCGCCCTGGGCGCCGCCTGGACCGCGGACGGGTCCAGCGGGGTGGCCCGCGAGCGGATCAAGGTGGTTCCCCGGGAGGACATGGTCCGGATTTCCCGCGACTGAGGATCCCGCCCGGGGACTTCCGGGCGGGGTTAGAATGGCCGGGCCGGCAGCCTGATGCCGCCCATCACCTGGGAGTTCAATGCCGAACGTGAGCCAGCCGCCAGGTGCGGCCACCACCCAGCGTGCCGCCATGGCCGGCCACGAGTTCCTGGACCACGGAGTGCCCGGCGGAACACCCGAGATCCCGGGCCTGCGCCGGCTGATCCGGGAGTCCTGGCAACGGTCCGCGCGCCTGCAGGCCAACCCGGATAACCCCGCCGCCCCGCTGGCCCTGGACCGGGACGAGTTGGAGGACTACCGGCGCCGCCACCCGCTGGCCGCGATCATGCCTGTGATCAACCGGCTCCTGGTCCAGCCCAGCCACGACAGCGGCCTGCTGGTGGCCGTGGGTGACGAGGTGGGCCGGCTGCTGTGGGTGGACGGCGACCCGGACCTGCAGCGCCGGGCCGAAAGCATGATGTTTGTCCCCGGCGCGGACTGGTCCGAAGCCACCGTGGGCACCAGCGCCCCCGGAACCGCGCTGGCCCTGGGCCGGGGCATCCAGATCGCCGGGGCCGAGCACTACCAGCGCGCGGTGCACTCCTGGAGCTGCACGGCCGTGCCGTTCCACGACCCCGACTCCGGCGCCGTCCTGGGCGTTGTGGACATCACCGGCAAAGCCTCCGCCGTGGCGCCGCACACCCTTTCCCTGGTGGAGGCCACGGTGGCCGCGGCGCAGGCCCAGCTGCGGGTGGAACGGCTCCAGCTCGCCGCGTCCCTTGCCGGCAGGCCCGCCAGGCGGCGGTCCGCGGCGCCGCCGCCGGCAGTCCGGGAAGGCAGCCTCTACCGGAACAGCCTCCAACTGCTGGGCCGGGACCAGGCGCTGCTGAGCCTGCAGGGCCGGACCGTTGCGTTGTCCGCCCGTCACAGCGAGATCCTGGCCCTGCTCAGCACCCACCCGGACGGGCTCAACGCGGAGGAGCTCAGCGGGTTGCTGTACCCGGGGGACGGCTCCACCATCACCTTGCGCGCCGAGATGGTCCGGCTCCGCAAGATCCTGCAGCAGCTTCATCCGGACGCCGTCCCCACCTCCCGGCCGTACCGGCTGCCCGTTGACGTGGTCCCCGATTCGGGGCAGGTCCTCAGCTGCCTGCAGCGGGGGGCCCACCGGATGGCCCTGAAAATCTACGGTGGGGCGGTGCTGCCGCACTCCGAGGCGCCGGGAATCATCACCTTGCGGGGCAGGGTCTCGGCCCTGCTCCGCGACGCGATCCTCACCGACGGCAGCGCCGAGTCACTGCTCCGGTACGCCGAACTTCCCGAGGCAAGGAACGACGTCGGCGTCCGGCGCGCCGCGCTCCGCCTCCTCCCTGCCCGCTCACCCAAGCGGGCGGCAGTTGTGGACGAACTGGAACGGATCGACGACGAACTCCGGGCATCCCCGGCAACCCCCTGACATTCCTCCTCCGGGTTGCAACCTTGCTGCAACCTGCACCCTCCTAGGCTGGCTGCAACGGCGGGCGCCCGCACCAGGCCGCCGCCTCATGCACAGCAAAGGAGCTCGCAATGACTGTTTACGCACAGCCCGGCACCGACGGATCGAAGGTCACCTTCAAGGACCGCTACGAGAACTGGATCGGCGGCGAGTGGGTGGCCCCCGTCAAAGGCCAGTACTTCGAAAACATCACCCCCGTAACGGGCAAGCCCTTCTGCGAAGTGGCCCGGGGAACCGCCGAAGACATCGAACTGGCACTGGACGCGGCCCACAAGGTGGCGCCGTCCTGGGGCAAGACCTCCGTGGCCGAGCGCGCCGCCATCCTGAACAAAATCGCCGACCGCATCGACGAAAACCTGGAAATGCTCGCCGTCGCCGAGTCCTGGGACAACGGCAAACCCGTCCGCGAGACCCTCAACGCCGACATGCCCCTCGCCGCGGACCACTTCCGCTACTTCGCCTCCGCCGTGCGCGCCCAGGAAGGCAGGCTGTCGCAGCTGGACGAAGACACCACTGCCTACCACTTCCACGAGCCCCTGGGCGTGGTGGGCCAGATCATCCCGTGGAACTTCCCCATCCTTATGGCCGTCTGGAAGCTCGCGCCGGCCCTCGCTGCCGGCAACGCAGTGGTCCTGAAACCGGCCGAACAGACGCCCACTTCCATCCTGGTGCTGATGGAGCTGATCGGTGACCTGCTCCCGGCCGGGGTCATCAATGTGGTCAACGGATTCGGTGTTGAGGCTGGCAAACCGCTCGCCTCCAGCTCCCGGATCCGGAAGATCGCCTTCACCGGCGAAACCACCACCGGGCGCCTGATCAGCCAGTACGCCAGCCAGAACCTCATTCCGGTCACCCTTGAACTGGGCGGCAAGAGCCCCAATATCTTCTTCAACGACGTGGCCCAGGAAAACGACGCGTTCTACGACAAGGCCCAGGAGGGCTTCGCCCTGTTCGCGTTCAACCAGGGCGAGGTGTGCACCTGCCCGTCCCGCGCACTGGTCCAGGACGGGATCTACGACTCCTTTATGGCCGACGCCATCGCCCGGGTGGGCAAGATGGTGCAGGGCAACCCGCTGGACACCGACACCCAGGTGGGCGCACAGGCATCCAACGACCAGCTCGAAAAGATCCTCTCCTACCTGGACATCGGCAGGCAGGAAGGCGCCAAGGTCCTCATCGGCGGTGCCCGGGCAGAACTGCCCGGCGACCTGGCCGGCGGCTACTACGTCCAGCCCACGGTGTTCGAAGGCCACAACCGGATGCGGATCTTCCAGGAGGAAATCTTCGGCCCGGTGGTATCGGTCACCCGGTTCAGCGACTACAACGACGCCATGGGCCTCGCCAACGACACCCTGTACGGCTTGGGCGCCGGCGTTTGGTCCCGGAACGGCAACGTCGCCTACCGTGCCGGCCGGGAAATCCAGGCGGGCCGGGTGTGGGTCAACAACTACCACGCCTACCCGGCCGGTGCCGCGTTCGGCGGCTACAAGTCCTCGGGCATCGGCCGTGAGAACCACGCAATGATGCTGGACCACTACCAGCAGACCAAGAACCTCCTGGTCAGCTACGACGAGAACAAGCTCGGCTTCTTCTAAGCCGATGACTGCAGAACCGATCAACGCCGTCGTGACGCTGCCCGGGGAAGACTTTTCCCGGGTGGCGCTCACGCCCGCTGCGGTGGAACTGCTGGCCAAGCTGTGGGAGCAGCACGGCCCGCTGATGTTCCACCAGTCCGGCGGGTGCTGCGACGGGTCTTCACCCATGTGCTACCCGGCCGGCGAATTCATCACCGGCGACTCCGACGTGCTGCTGGGCCGCTTCGACGTCTTCGGCGGCACCGACCCCCAGCCCCTTGAATTCTGGATGTCGCGGGAGCAATTCAATTACTGGAGCCACACCCATCTCACCGTCGATGTGGTGCAGGGCCGCGGGAGCGGGTTCTCGGTTGAGGCACCGGAAGGCAAACGCTTCCTCATCAGGTCAACGCTGATGGATTGGCCCGCCTGAAACGGCGTACCGATCGGCGTTGGCACCGGGCCGGTGCCCGGCCGTGTGCTGCGGCCGGGCACCTCATCCGTCTCAAAATTTGAGACGAATATAGCCGTCCAGTGGATGGACACTATCGTTGATAGGTCTGTTTCCAGCCAAAACCAGGATTGTGATCCCCAATGAACCTTCGCCGGACAAAATCCATTGAGCAGTCGATTGCCGACGCCGATGAACCCGGGCGCAAGCTCAAACGCTCACTGAGTACCTGGGACCTGATGATCATGGGCGTCGCCGTTGCCGTGGGGGCCGGAATCTTCTCCGTGGGCGCCAAGGCTGCCGCCAACTTCTCAGGCCCCGCCGTGACGCTGTCCTTCGCCATCGCCGCCATCACCTGTGCGCTGGCCATCATGTGCTACGCCGAATTCGCCACCGCGATCCCCGTGGCCGGCTCCGCGTATGTTTTCACGTACGCCACCATGGGCGAGCTGCTCGCCTGGATCATCGGCTGGAACCTGATCCTGGAACTCTTCACAGCGGCCGCGGTGATCGCCAAGTACTGGGGCATTTACCTCAGCAACGTGTTCGCGCTGATGGGTGCCGACGTTCCGCCGGCCATCTCCCTGGGCGGCGTTGACCTCTACTGGGGCGCCTTCCTGATCGTTGCCATCTTCACCGTGCTCCTGGTGCTGGGCACCAAGCTGTCCGCCCGTGTGGGCAACGTCTTTACCCTGATCAAGATCGCCGTGGTCCTGTTTGTGATCGTGGTGGGCTTCACCTACGTGAAGTTTGAAAACTACGCCCCGTTCATTCCTGCGGCCGAGCCCACCGCCGGCACCGGCGCTGCCGACGTCCTTAAGCAGTCGTTCTTCGGGTTCCTCACCGGGGCGGCCCCCGCGCAGTACGGCACGCTGGGCGTCTTCGCCGGTGCTGCGCTCGTGTTCTTCGCCTTCATCGGCTTCGACGTGGTGGCAACCTCAGCCGAGGAAGTGAAGAACCCGCAGAAGACTCTCCCGCGCGGCATCTTCGGTGGCCTGGCCCTCGTGACCATCCTTTACATCCTGGTTTCCCTGGCGCTGACCGGGATGGTGTCCTATACACAGCTGGCAGAGGCGGCGAACCCCACCCTGACCACCGCCTTCGAAGCGGTGGGGGACACCACCGCTGCCAAGGTCATTGCGTTCGGTTCCCTTGTGGGCCTGACCACGGTGATCATGGTGCTGCTGATGGGCCTGTCCCGCGTGGTCCTGGCCATGAGCCGCGACGGCCTGCTGCCGCGCTCCCTGTCTAAAACCAGCGACAAACGCTCCACCCCGGTGCGACTCCAGATCATCTGTGGAGCCGCAGTTGCCGTGGTGGCCGGTTTGACCAACGTGGACCTGCTCGAGGAAATGATCAACATCGGCACCCTCTCCGCCTTTGTGGTGGTGAGCCTGGGCATCCTGGTGCTGCGCCGGAAGCGCCCGGACCTCAAGCCCGCCTTCCGGGTACCCTTCGGGAAGGTCCTGCCGGTGGTCTCCGCAATCCTGTGCCTCTACCTGATGACCAACCTGGCAGTGGAAACCTGGATCTTCTTTGTGATCTGGCTCCTGATCGGGCTGGCCATCTACTTCGCGTACGGGCAGCGGCACTCACGCCTCAACGAGCGCTTCAGCGCGGCCAGCACGGCGGTGAACGGGACTGCCGCCCCGGAGTCCCAGCCCGACGACCGCGACGAGTACACCCGCGCCTGACCATCCGTATCTGCCCGCCCGGGTCCTCCCGGGCGGGCAGAGCCATGCCCGGCTCCTAGGATTGATCCCATGGCACGCCTGACCCGCCCCGAACGTAAAGCCGAGCTCCTGGGCGCCATCCTGGACTACCTGATGGATAAAACCCTTGCCGAGGTCACCTTCCGCAGCCTCGCGGAAGGCCTCGGTGTGAGCTCCTACGTGCTGGTGTACCACTTCGGCAGCCGCGAGCAACTGATCACCGACATTGTGGTGTCCATCGAATCCCGCCTGGACAGGATGCGGAACACCGACGTACGCGACATCGACAGGGACGCCTGGCGGGACTTCCTGCTCGAATCCTGGCAGTGGACCATGGCCCAGCGGAACCGGCACCTGACCCGCCTGGAATTCGAAGCCACCGCCCAGGACATCGTTGCCGCCGAACCCCGCGGCACATCCCAACAGCACTTCCGGCTGCTGCACCACAAAACCCGGGACTGGCTGCAGGTTCAGGGCATCGCCGAAGAGTTTGCGGACACCGACGCTCGGCTCTTCACTGCCACCTTTTACGGCCTGCAGTTCGACTTTGTGGTGATGAATGAGCCGGAAGCCGCCACCAACGCCTTCCGGCTTATGCTGGCGGTCTTCTTCACCAACCTGGACACCCGTCTCCTGGCAGCAGCGCAGCCGGCCCCGGAAACCCCCGCCTAGCCCTACTTCCAGTCAGGGCGCAGCATGCCGGCCCATCCACTCAACCAGCGGACGCAACGCATCCCACAGTTGCGCGGTTTCCTGTGCCGCTGCGGGCGTAGCAAGCCAGTCCGGCCGGCCAAGGTCCTTGCCGGCTGCCAGGGTCCTGTACCGGAGGAGATCCGCCCGCGGGTGGTTCGAGGGAAAACCGCGCGGCACGTTCCGTAGCGTTTCGCCCTCCACCTCGAAACCTGTCGCTTCCAGTGCTTCGACGATGCGCCGGAGCGCCTCACCGGTCCCGGCCGCATCCACCGAGTTCCGGTACCTGGCAAGCTGCGCCGGCGAAACGGTGTGGCAGCCAGCCCCCACTGCCAGGCCGTCCGCTCCGATGTGCAGGTAATACCCGAGGCCTTCCTGCACCGCGGCGAAGGCGCCCTGCGCCGTTTTGTAGGGCGGGCCGTTCTGGAAAAACCGCATGTCCCGCTGGGGGCGGAACACCTTTCCCGGGCCGAACCGCGGTTCGAGCCCGGCCAGGAGCGCCAGCAGCGGTTCCCGCACCAGCGACCGGTAGCGGGGGCTGTTCTCCAGCCACCACTCCCGGTTGTTGTTTTCCTGGAGCTCCGCGTAGAACCCGAAAGCACCTGAGGGAATGCCCTGGAACGTTGTCATACGCCGATCCTAGGCAGGCCCGGGAAAAGCCGATACGGAGCACTGAGCCTATGTGGATAACGCGGGCCGGGACTCATACAGGGGGAGCGAATTCCAGCTGGACTGCTCCCCAGGAGCCGGCCGGAGAAATCCGGTTCCGCCTCGTGGGGAGCAGCGCCAGGAAGCCAGGGGCTCTGCCGCGAAGGACTCCCGTTAGAGGACGGGGGGGGTTGCGGCGGAGGTTTTCGCGGTGGTGTTGTAGCCGGTTTTGGTTCCGGTGACGGTTACGGTGAGGGTTTTGCCGGTATCGGTTGCGACGGGTTTGTAGGTGGCCGCGGTGGCGCCGGTGATGCTCACGCCGTTGGCTTTCCACTGGTACGCCAGCGTCACTGGTGCGGGTCCCCAGGTGCCCGGTACTGCGGTCAGCGTGGAACCGACCCGGGCGGTGCCGGTGATGGTCGGAACCGGTGCCGCCAGGGTGCCTTTCGCGACCACGGCTGTGGCTGCGGAGGTCCTGGATACTGCGGGGTACCCGGCCTTGTTTCCGGTGACCTTCACAGTGATGGTCTTGCCGTAGTCGGCGCCAACCGGCGTGTAGGTTTTCCCTACCGCGCCGGTGATGGTGGTCCCGGAACGGAACCACTGATAGCTCATCGCATCCGGTGTAGGTGACCAGGTTCCTGGGACTGCCGTCAGGGCCCGGCCCACCTGTGGGGTCCCGCTGATGGAGGGTACCGGAGTTGAGGACCAGATCCATCCCGCATTTAGGGTGTACGTCTTGCCCCAGCTTGCGTTGCCGCTGTAGCCGTAGATTTTGATGTAGGCCCGGCCCACCGGAAGGTTTATCTGTTGGCTGGCGAGCCAGGTGC
>NZ_LFQH01000036.1:0-59298 GCF_001238605.1 Arthrobacter sp. ZBG10
GGCCAAGGGCCTGGGCCATGCGGTGCTGTGCGCCAGCCAGCACGTGGGCAACGAGCCGTTCGCGGTGCTCCTGGGGGATGACCTCATCGATGAGGCCGAGTCCCTGCTGAGCACCATGATGGAGGTCCAGCAGAAGACCGGCGGATCGGTGATCGCCCTGATCGAGGTTGACCCCTCGCAGATCAGCGCCTATGGCTGCGCCGACATCTCCGTGGTGGAAGGCGAGGACTACGTCCGCGTGAACTCCCTGGTGGAAAAGCCCGCCGTGGGCGAGGCCCCGTCCAACCTGGCCGTGATCGGCCGGTACGTGCTGCACCCGGCCGTGTTCGGTGTCCTGGAGAACACGACTCCCGGCCGCGGTAACGAAATCCAGCTGACCGATGCGCTGCAGACCCTTGCCGCCGGCGAGGGCAACGGCTCCGGCGTGTACGGGGTGGTCTTCAAGGGCCGCCGGTACGACACCGGCGACAAGCTCAGCTACCTCAAGGCCGTCATCACCCTGGCCTCCGAGCGCGTGGAATTCGGCGAAGACCTCAAAACCTGGATGAAGGCCTTCGTCAGCTAACAGGCGGCCGGGCCTGCCGCGGAATCCGGACCCGGCACTTCGCTTTAATATAGTAATCATGCTTACTATTAAGGTGATCGACTGGAGAGGCTGGCGTAACCGGCCGCACCTGGGCGTGGGTCTGGCGAACGGACCAGACGGGGCGCCAGGTCATCACGTCAAAGGAGCACCATGAAGATTCCAGAAGCCAGAGGGCCCATCAGCCACGAGCTGTTCCGCGTCCTTGCCCGCGGTCCGGAGCCAACACGGACCGCTTTAGGACTGGCCGGACTCCGGCAGGAGATCCACGCCCGCCTGGCCGCAGCGGGGGACCTTGTGGTGGACGATGACATCCAGCTCACGCTCTTCTGCCTCTACGAGCTGCACTATTCCGGCCTGGACGGGGTGGACGACGCCTGGGAATGGGAGCCGGACCTGATTGGGGCACGCCAGCTCCTGGAGAAGCCCTTCGAAGATTCCGTGCGCAACGAGGCCGCCCCGCTGGTCCACGGGCTTCCCCATCATGGGGAACCGATGACCAGCGACGGCGTCGCGGACATCCTCTTCAGCCTGGCCGGCCGCGACGCCGGCCCCAGCGTCTCGCGTTTCGTCGCGAAGAAGGCCAGCCTGGCCCAACTGAGGGAATTCCTGATCCACAAGTCTGTTTACCAGCTCAAGGAAGCCGACCCCCACACCTGGGCGATTCCCCGCCTGAGCGGCCGGCCAAAAGCCGCCCTGGTGGAGATCCAGGCGGATGAATACGGCGGCGGCCGGCCTGAGCGGATGCACGCCGCCTTGTTCGCCCGGACCATGCGGGGCCTTGACCTGGACGACACCTACGGCGGATATCTGGACACCGTACCGGCCGTATCCCTGGCGGCGGTGAACTTCATGTCCCTGTGCGGCTTGAACCGCCGGCTGCGCGGGGCGATCGCCGGGCACCTGGCCATGTATGAGATGACCTCGTCACAGCCCAACCGCCTCTACAGCCAGGGATTCCGCAGGCATGGCTACAACAAAGCCGTAACCCATTACTTCGACGAGCATGTGGAAGCCGATGCAGTCCACGAGCAAATCGCCGGCCGTGACCTGGCGGGTGGCCTGGTGGAGGCGGAGCCCAGGTTGCTGGGCGACGTCCTCTTCGGTGCAACAGCTGCCCTTGCCCTGGACCTCCGGCAGTCCAGCCACCTGCTTTCCTGCTGGGAAAACGGTGGAACGTCCCTCCGGCCAACCGTGGCGGTTGCGGCGTGAACCCTGATGGGGGGCCGGCCGAAAGCTCAATCGTGGTTTGCCCGGATGGGCCTCTGATTATCCGCGGCAGCTTCGAGATTGTCACGCCGTCAGGGGATGCAGTCCCCCGCGACCGGCAAACCGTGGCATTGTGCCGCTGCGGCGCATCCGCCATCAAGCCTTATTGCGACGGCTCGCACAAGATGGTCAGGTTCCGCAGCGGACCACCTGCCGCCTGAACGGACCACCCCCTGGGCGGTCCGTGGTTGACAGACGCCGGGCCACGGGAAAGGATGCTTAGAAAGCGTTTTCTCACCGGAGGAGGGCGTGCGCCTTGCGCAGCCAGCACACTGCCATTGACCGTCAATCCCTGGTGCGCCGCCATAACGTGCACCAGCAAAGCCTGGACCCGCGGAGCCCTGTTTCGGTGGGGAACGGGGAGTTCTGCTTCACCCTGGACCTGACCGGAATGCAAAGCATGCCTGGCCGTTACCCGGTGGGTGCCCGCAGTGAACTCCCACCGGGCACGCTGCTGGGCACCCAGTCCCAATGGGGCTGGCACGCCGTTCCGGCCGACGGCGAGTACTCCTTGGCCGGTTCCACCGTCACGTACGATTCGCCGCGCGGCCCGGTGCCCTACGTGGACATGGTGGGTGACATTGTTGACGGCCGCGAGACGGACACGTCCCGCGCCGAAACCTGGCTGCGGGCCAACCCGCACCGGCTTGACCTGGGCCGAATCGGCTTCAGCCTTCCGGACAGGGACAACCCGGACATCCAGGCCGCGGACATCGTGGACCCCCGGCAGATACTGGACCTCTGGACCGGGACAGCAACCAGCACCTTCGCACTGAGCGGGCACCCCGCCCATGTCACCACTGCGTGCCACCCCGAACAAGACCTGCTGGGGTTCCGCATCGAATCGGCGGCGCTGGACCAGGGCCTGGCCGTCACGCTGGCCTTCCCGTACGGCTCCGAAGCCTGGCATAACGCCGCGGACTGGGACCAGCCGGCAGCCCACTCCACCCGGGTGGCGGAAGCCGAACCACAGCGCTGGGTGATTCAGCGGGACCTTGACGGTTCCGGCTACCAGGTGGCCATCACCGGCACCGGCCTGGTGGTTGAGCAGACGGGCAGGCACGAGGTGCTGATCCGCGCCGAACCCGGGCAGGAAGTCCTGGACTTCGCGGTCCACTTCGTCAGCGCCGGGCAAGGCGACTGCCTGCCCCGCGGAACGGGCGGCATCAGCGGCATCGGCAAACCCGCCACACCGGAACCAGCCGCTGCCCCGGCGGCGGCAACCGCAGCGGAAGCCGGCACCGCCGTGATCGATGCGTCCCGCCAAGGCTGGGCTACCTTCTGGAAGTCCGGCGCCGCAGTCGACCTTTCCGGGACGGCGGATCCCCGCGCCCTGGAAGTGGAGCGCCGCACCGTCCTCTCGCAGTACCTCACCGCCATCAACTGCTCCGGATCGTTGCCGCCCCAGGAAACCGGGTTGGTGTGCAACTCCTGGCGCGGCCGCTTCCACCTGGAGATGCACTGGTGGCACGCGGCTCATTTCGCCACCTGGAACCGGACGGCCCTGCTGCTGCCGGCGCTGCGCTGGTACGCCACGGTGATGGACAGCGGGCGGCAAACGGCCAAGGACCAGGGGTTCGACGGCGTCCGCTGGCCCAAGCAAGTGGGTCCGGACGGGCGGGAAAGCCCCAGCCCGATCGGCACCTTCCTGATCTGGCAGCAGCCGCACCCGATCCACCTGGCCGAACTGGCCTACCGCGCCGAGCCGTCCCGTGAGCTCCTGGCCGAGTTCGCGGAGGTGGTGTTCGCCACCGCCGACTTCATGGCGTCCTTCGCCCACCCCACTGCCCGTGGCTTCGAACTGGGCCCGCCCCTGGTTCCGGCCCAGGAAAGCTACGAATCAGTCCGGGGGACGGCCAGCAATCCCACCTTCGAACTCGCGTACTGGCAGTGGGCACTCAGGCTGGCCTCGGCATGGCGCGAACGGCTCGGCCTGCCGCCCCGGGAGGACTGGGAAGCCGTAGCGGCCGGCATGGTGCCCCCCAAGGTTATGGACGGCACGTACGCGGCGATCGACGTCGAACCCTTCACCATCCGCACCGACCATCCGTCAATGCTGTGCGCCCTGGGCGTCCTGCCGCAGACCGGGCTGGTGGACCCGGCGATTATGCGGGCAACGCTGCGGGAGGTCCTCGCGGACTGGGACTGGGACAGCACGTGGGGCTGGGACTATCCCGTCCTGGCCATGACCGCCGCCCGGCTGGACGATCCGGAAGCGGCGGTGGACGCCCTGCTGCTCGATGCCGGCAAGAACCTCATTCTTCCCAACGGGCACAACCGGCAAACAGATTCCCTGCCGCTGTACCTGCCGGGCAACGGCGGGCTGCTGGCTGCGGTGGCGCTGATGGCTGCCGGCTGGGACGACGGGCCGGAGCGGTCCGCCCCCGGGTTCCCCGCCGACTGGGACGTTGCCTGGGAGGGCCTGGTCCGGTCGCCGTAGGGAACTCGTGCGCCGCTGCTTGCCGCTAGGCTGGGGGAGTATGTTTTCCGTCCGCAAGGAGTATAAGGAATGAACCTCTTCATCAAGCTGCTCGGCACCGGCATCAGCCTCGGCGCCGGCCTGGTCGGCACCAAGCTGGTCAACGCCGTCTGGGAAAAGTCCACCGGCAAGCAGGCCCCCACCGGCAAGGACGACACGCCCACCAGCCTCCGCTCGGCGCTGACCTTCGCGCTGATCTCGGCTTCCGTCAGCACCATCATCCAGGTGCTCACCAACCGTGGCACGCAGCGTGCGATCGCCAGGTTCGCCAAGAGCGCCGACGTCGTCTGACAGGCACAGGCAGCACCGCTTAAGCGACTGACGGCGGGCCCGGATCATCCGGACCCGCCGTCAGTGTCTTAAGGCTCAGTCGCCGTCGCGGGTTTCGTCGGCGGCGGCCTTGGCGGCAGCTTTCTGCACCACTTCCTCGAGGTCGTCGGAGGTGAGGAGCTCCCGGTGCAGGTGCTTGGTGCGGTAGCCGGCGCGGCCCACCATGTGGGCCGAGACGGGAACCGTCAGCAGCTGGAAGATCCAGGCCACCACCAGCACGGGCCATACCCACCAGGTGCGCATCTGCAGGCCAATGGCCGCCAGGAGGAGGAAGAGGCCCAGCACCTGCGGTTTGGTGGCGGCGTGCATGCGGCTGAGCAGGTCCGGGAAACGGAGCAGCCCGATCGCTGCGCCCAGGGACATGATGGCGCCCACGATCATAAACACAGCCGAGGCCAGGTCCACCCAGGCGTCCACTCCGGTGAAATCAGGATTCATGAGGCTGTTGTTCCCTTCGGTCAGCCACGAACCGGGCCACGGTGACGGACCCGATGAAGCCGATGATGGAAATGGCAACCACCAGCATCAGGTTGTTCAGGTGCCGGTTCACGGCCATGTCCACACACAGCGCACCACCCAGGATGGCCAGCAGCACGTCCGCCGCCAGCACGCGGTCCAGCAGCGACGGTCCGCGGGCGATCCGGAGGATGGCGCCGGCGGCGGCCAGAGAGAAGATGATGGCGGTAGCCACCAGGACTGCCTGCATCATGCGGCCGCCTCCGTCCGGACAAGTTCAAGCTCTTCAGGGGTGCCCATGATCCGGATCAGTGCCGCTTCGATGCCGCGCACCTCGTTTTTCAGGTTCTCCACGGCTTCCGGGGAGCTGATGTTGATGGCGTGCAGGTACAGCGTGGAGGTTGACCGGTCCACCTCCACCACCAGGGAACCGGGAATCAGCGAAATCACGTGCCCCACGGCGGTGACCATCAGGTCCTGGCGGCTCCGCAGGGTCACCGCCACCACGGCGTTGGTGACCTTGGGGCCTCGGACCAGCGCCAGGTAGAGGATCTGTCCGCTGGCCACCACCACCTTGCCCAGGAAGGACAACGCAAACGGGACAGCCTGCAGGACGTTGAACCGGCCGCTGAGTTCAACCGGCGGAAGGTAGAACAACCGGGCGACGGCGATGGCCAGCAAGGCGCCGAAGAGCAGGTTTCCGGGGCTGAAGTCCTGCCACAGGGCGCCCCACACAATCACCAGCCACACCAGCAGAGGCAGTTCCTGGCGCAGCGAAATCCGGCGGCGGCTCATTTTCCTCCTCCAAGGGCGGGTGCCGGCGGAACCACCGTGTCATCGCCCAGGACTGCCTGGATGTACGGCGCCCGGTCCAGCATGTCCTGCGCGGCCCGGTCCGAGAGTTCAAACAGCGGCCCGGCAAAGACGGTCAGGGCCACGCCCAGCACCACCAGCCCCAGGGTGGAGCCCACCATGGTCCGGGGCATCAGCATGGCGCGCCGCGCCGTTCCCGTGCGGTTGGAGACCATCATGCCGGTCCGGCCGGCTCCGGCGGGCTGCAGGGCCTCCGGGTCTTCGGGGTCTGCCAGCAGAACGGGGTCCGGATGTTCGGCATCTGTGGGCCGGCGCCAGAAGGCACGGTTCCAGACCCTGGCGACGGCCAGGAGCGTGAGCAGGCTGGTCACGACGCCGCCAATCACCAGGGCGTACGCCAGCGGGGTGCCAAGTTCCACGCCTGCCTGCAGGAGCCCCACTTTCCCCAGGAACCCGGAGAACGGCGGGATGCCGGCCAGGTTCATGCCGGGGATGAAAAACAGCAGCGCCAGCAGCGGCGAGAGCTTGGCCAGTCCGCCCAGGCGGTCCACGGAGGAACTGCCGCCACGGCGTTCGATCAAGCCCGTAACCAGGAACAGGCTGGTCTGGATGGTGATGTGGTGTGCCACGTAGAACACAGCGGCACCCAACCCGGCTTTGGAGGACATGGCCAGCCCGAACACCATGTAGCCGATGTGGCTGACCAGGGTGAAGGACAGCAGACGCTTGATGTCGCTTTGCGCCAGCGCACCGAGGATTCCCACCACCATCGTCAGCAGGGCCGCCACCATCAGCGGCGTGTTCAGCGAGTCACCGGGGAACAGCAGCGTTTCGGTGCGGACAATCGCGTACACACCCACCTTGGTGAGCAGGCCGGCGAAAACGGCGGTGACCGGTGCGGGCGCTGTGGGATACGAGTCGGGAAGCCAGAAGGACAGCGGGAACACCGCGGCCTTGATCCCGAACGCCACCAGCAGCATCACGTGCAGGAGGGTCTGCGTGCCCTGGTCCAGCTCACCCAGCTTGATGGCCAGGTCCGCCATGTTCACGGTGCCCGTGGCCCCGTAGATCATGGCGATGGAGATCAGGAACAGCACCGAAGACACCACCGACACCACCACATAGGTGACGCCGGCCCGGATCCGCGGGCCGGTTCCGCCCAGGGTCATCAGCACGTAGCTGGCGGTCAGCAGGATTTCGAAACCCACGTACAGGTTGAACAGGTCACCGGAGAGGAAGGCGTTGGAGACCCCTGCCACCAGGATCAGGTAGGTGGGGTGGAAGATCGAGACGGGTGCGTCGTGGTCCCCGTCCGCCATGCCCTGCCCGGTGGCGTAGACCAGGACGGCAAGGCTCACGGCGGAGGAAACCACCAGCATGAGCGAGGAGAACTGGTCCACCACCATAACGATGCCGAAGGGCGGGATCCAGCCGCCAAGGGTCACGGCGAACGTTCCGCCGTCCCACACGCTGGCCAGCAGGAAGCACTCGAGCAGCAGCGTCACGGACAGCAGGGCGATGCTGACGGCCCGCTGCGCCCGCGAGTGCCGGATCAGCAGGAAGGTGAGCGCGGCGCCCAGGATGGGAAGGACGACGGCGAGTGGAGCCAGGCTTGCGATGTTCACTTAGCGTCTCCTTCCGGGGTGGGGGCAACGTTTTGGGAGCCGGGTTTTTCTTCCGCCGCGGCGTCCTCTGCGGGCATTTCCTTGCCGCCGGCCACCACCTTGGCCCTGTCCGCGGGGTCTCCGGGGCTGCCGTGATCCGACACGTCGCCGCCGTCGGTGCCAACCATGGTGAGCGGGAATTCGGAGGTTTCGATGGGGATCTCGGCGTCGTCTTCGGCGTCGAAGCTGGGGGTCTCGGCGACGCGGAGGTCCTCCACGTCGTCCTGGATCTCGTCCCGGCGTGCCAGTACCCAGGTCCGGTAGATGATGCCGAGCATAAAGGCCGTCACCGCGAAGGAGATGACGATCGAGGTGAGGATCAGCGCCTGCGGCAGCGGATCGTTGTAGTCCCCGGCTGCGGTGTCCTTCGAATACAACGGCGCCAGGCCTGCGTAGCCGCCGGTGGCGAGGATCAGGAGGTTGGTGGCGTTGGCCAGCAGCATCAGCCCCAGCAGCACCCGGGTCAGGCTGCGTTCCAGGATCAGGTAGATCCCACAGGCGTACAGCGCTCCCATGATGATCAGGAGGGTCAGGTTAACGCTCATGCTTTGGCCTCTACGGTGGTCCCGGCAGGAATGCTGCCGGTTTCTTCTTCGTCTTCGGCGGCCGCCATGGACCGTTCATCGAAGTGCTCGTCGATTTCGGCTCCGAGGCTGCGCAGCACGTCCAGGACCAGGCCCACCACCACGATGTAGACCCCGATGTCGAACAGTGTGGAGGTGACGAACTTGATGTCCCCGAAGACGGGCAGCCAGAACTCGACGATGGCGCTCTGGAAGACCTGGCCGCCGAGAAGCAGCGGGGCGATCCCCGACAGCGCGGCCACGGCAAGCCCGATTCCCAGCAGCCCGCCCGCGCTGACCGGGGTGGCTTCGCGGAGTTCGAAGCGGCCACCGGCGAGGTAGCGGATGGTCAGCGCCAGGCCGGCCATCAGGCCGCCGGCGAATCCGCCGCCTGGAAGGTTGTGGCCTGCGAGCAGGAGGTAGAGGGAGAAGATGATCATCGAGTGGAAAACCAGCCGGGTGACCACCTCGAAGATGATGGAGCGGCGTTCCGGGGCGAGGGTCCGGCCGGCCACGATCCAGGCATCCCGCGTAGCCGACGCAAACTTGCGGCTGATGGCCAGCGCGGCGGCTTCACGCGAACCCGGATCCACTCCGTGCCGCCGGCCCACGGTGCCTTCGGCCACGGAGGCGGACATCTGGATCTTGTCGCCGCGGCCGCGGACGAAGATCAGGCTGGCGACTCCGGTGGCTGCCAGCGCCAGGACGGTGATTTCGCCGAACGTGTCCCAGGCCCGGATGTCCACGAGTGTGACGTTGACGATGTTCAACCCGCCGCCGCCTTCATAGGCCAGCTGCGGGAACTGCAGCGAGACCGGTGTGGCGACGCGGGCGCCCATGGCGTAGATCGCGGCAAAGACCATTGTTGTGCCGAATGCCAGGCCGATGATGACGCGCGCCACCCGGTACTTGCCGCCCGTGCGGTCCCGCAGCTCGGCCGGCAGGCTGCGCATGGCCAGCACAAACGCGACCAGCACAATGGTTTCCACCAGCATCTGCGTCAGCGCCAGGTCCGGGGCGCTCTGCAGTGCGAACATCAGGGCGATGCCGTAGCCGGTCACGGACACCATCAGCACCGCCAGGAAGCGCTTGTTGGCCTTGACGGCGGCCAGGGCGCCGATCACGATCACCGCGCCCACCACGATCTGGAGCGGAGAGCCCGGATCCACCACGTACAGGTTGTCCGGGAGGGCCTTGCCGGAGAGAAGCATCACCGTCAGGGGCAGTGCGAAGGCCACGCTGAGGATCACGGCAAGGTAGAAGTACAGCGAACCGCGCTGGGTCCGGCCGGTGATCCACACAGCGACGTCATCCAGCGCGCCGATGGTCAGCTGGTAGCCCCGGTCCCCGTCCACCCAGGCCGGGACCAGGGACTGCAGCCGGGCCACAGCGTTGCGGCCGAAGTGCATGGCCAGGCCCAGCACGAAGGTGAGCGCCGTCAGGCCCAGTGCCGGGGTGAGTCCATGCCACAGCGCAAGGTGCCCTGCCTGCTCGGCGGGAGTGCCGGCGTCGGCCGCTGGTGAAGCGAAAAGGGCCGCGTACGGCTGGATCCACGCGTCCACCGGGACGGGCCACAGCCCGTACCCGATGGTCAGGAGGCTGAGGATGGCCGGCGCCGCGAGGAACGCGGGGCTGATGGCCTTGAACGGGGTGGGTTCCACGCCGGGTTTGTTGGCGAAGGCGCCCCACATAAACCGGGCGCTGTAGGCGAAGGTCAGGACCGATCCCAGGACCAGCCCGGCCAGGACCACCATGCCCCACGGGCCTGCTTCGGGGTCGGCTGCGTGGTGCACAAAGGCTTCGAGGACCGACTCTTTGGCCACAAAGCCGGCCAGCAGCGGCACGCCGGCCATGGAGGCGGCGCCGATGCCGGCCACCACGGCCAGGGCCCGGGAGGACCGGAAGACGCCGGAGAGTTTGCGCACGTCGCGGGTGCCGGACTGGTGGTCGATGATGCCCACCACCAGGAAGAGTGTCGCTTTGAACAGGCCATGCGCCAGCAGCATCGCCAGTCCGGCGAGGGCAGCGTCCGGCGTGCCGAGGCCCACCACCATGGTGAGGAAGCCGAGCTGGCTGACGGTTCCGTAGGCCAGGATGAGTTTGATGTCGGTTTGGCGCAGGGCGCGGTAGCCGCCCACCAGCATGGTGGCCAGGCCCAGGCCCAGCACCACCGGCTGCCAGTACGCGGTCTCGGAGAAGCCGGGGGCCAACCGCGCCACGAGGTAGATGCCTGCCTTCACCATCGCCGCGGCGTGCAGGTACGCACTGACCGGGGTGGGCGCGGCCATGGCGCCGGGGAGCCAGAAGTGGAAGGGGACCAGCGCTGATTTGGTGATCGCACCTACCAGGACCAGGACGACGGCGGCGCTCACCAGGGTGCCGGAGCTGCCGGCGACGAGCTGGGGGGCCATGTCCATGATGGCGGAGATGCGGTAGGTCCCGGCCGTGTGGCCCAGCATGATCAGGCCCACCAGCATGGCGAGGCCGCCGGCTGTGGTGATCATCAGCGCCTGCAACGCCGACCTGCGGGCGGCGAGCCGGGTGCGGGCGAAACCGATCAGCAGGTAGGAAAGGATGGTGGTGAGTTCCCAGAAGATGAAGAGCAGGAGCAGGTCATCGGCCACCACCAGGCCGAACATGGCGCCGGCAAACGCGAGCAGTTGGGCGCCGAAGCCACCCAGGTCCTGGTCGTTTTTCCCGAAGTATTTGGCGCAGTACACCAGCACCAGGGCTCCCACGCCGAGGACCAGCAGCGACAGGATCCAGGCCAGCGGGTCCATCCGGAAGGCGAATTCGAGGTGCAGGCCCGGGATCCAGGGGTTCACCTCGGCGATGGCCCCGGCGTCCGAGTAGACGGGACCGTGCTGGAGCAGCAGCCAGACAAAGGAACCGGCGGGAACGGCCGCGAGTGCGTAGAACGCGTTCCGGCCCCAGGCCCTGAACATAAGCGGCGCCAGGACAGCCACCGTAAAGTGCACGGCAAGGACTGTAATCACTGGTATCTCCGCAACGTCAGGAATTCGATTGTCAATGGTTGGAGCAGACGGCAAAAGTAAGGTTTGGGAGTGGCCAGTTTATCAAGGCCTGCGGGTTAGTCCTTAACATTGCGCCGTTGCGGGCGCATAATGCCCCGGCATCGCGGGGCTGCGTCCACCTGGTGTTCGCCACGGGCGGATACGATGCAGCTATGAACAGCGCCAGCGTGTCCGGGGCACCGCACCCGTCCTCGGAACTTGAAACCGGCAGCCAGGCTTCCAGCAGGGGCCGGATTGTGGCCTGGGCGGCCTGGGACTGGGGTTCCGCTGCCTTCAACGCGGTCATGACCACGTTTGTGTTCACCGTTTATCTCACCTCGGATGCGTTCGGCGGCGAGGACCGCGCCTCGGCGGTGCTGGGCGGTGCGCTGGCCATCGCGGGCCTTGCCATTGCCCTGCTGGCCCCCGTCACCGGGCAACGCTCTGATGCCGGCGGCAGGCGAAAGCTGTGGCTGGGGGTCAACACGGCCGCCGTGGCACTGCTCACCGGGCTGTGCTTTTTTGTCTTCCCCCAGCCCGGGTTCCTGATTCTGGGCGTCACCCTGATTGCGCTCGGCAACGTCTTTTTTGAGTTTGCCGGGGTCAACTA
Source organism: Arthrobacter sp. ZBG10 (assembly GCF_001238605.1). NCBI lineage: Bacteria > Bacillati > Actinomycetota > Actinomycetes > Micrococcales > Micrococcaceae > Arthrobacter > Arthrobacter sp. ZBG10. The sequence goes on from NZ_LFQH01000036.1 coordinate 11,782, forward strand.
CAACGCCATGCTCGCCCAGATCTCAACGCCGAAAAACATCGGCAAGGTCAGTGGATTCGGCTGGGCCTCGGGGTACCTGGGCGGCATCGTTGCACTGCTGATCGTGCTGCAGCTGTTCGTCCAGCCCAGCTTCGAGTGGTTTGGCTCCGCCACCGCGGACGGCCTGAACATCCGGCTGGTGGCCGTGTTCTCGGCGCTCTGGTTCCTCATTTTCGCTTTGCCTGTCCTCTTCGCCGTCCCCGAGCTGCCGGCAACGGCCGCGGCGGGGCGGCTGGGGTTCCTTGCCAGCTACGGGTTGCTGTTCCGGCGGATCAAGGCCATCTACGCCACCAGCCCGCACACCATCTACTTCCTGCTCGCCAGCGCCGTGTTCCGCGACGGCCTGGCCGCCGTGTTCACCTTCGGCGGCATCATCGCCGCCGGCACCTTCGGGTTCGCATTGCCGCAGGTGATCTTCTTTGCCATCTTCGGCAACGTGGTGGCAGCCGCAGGGGCGGTACTCGGCGGCTTCCTCGACGACAGGGTGGGGCCCAAGGCCGTGATCATCGGCTCCCTGGTGGGGCTCCTGGTTGCCGGCACGCTCATCCTGGTCCTGGGCAACGCCGACCATGTCTTCTTCGGCACGGCGTGGGCAGGCAGCACCACCTTCTGGGTGTTCGGGCTGTTCCTCTGCCTCTTTGTGGGCCCTGCGCAGTCCTCGTCCCGCGCGTACCTGGCGCGGCTTGCCCCGCACGGGGAATCCGGCGAACTGTTTGGCCTGTACGCCACCACCGGCCGGGCCGTCAGCTTCCTGGCTCCGGCGCTGTTCACCCTGTGCATCGCCATCGCCACCCCGCTGGTCGCGGCCGGAGAGGCCCAGCGCTGGGGGATCCTTGGCATCATGGTGGTCCTGCTGGCCGGCCTGCTGGTACTGCTTCCCGTGAAATCGCCGGGCAAAGCGCCCATCGCCGTGGTCCCGTCGTCCTGACGCATCTCCGAACCAGCCCTTGACGGCATTACGTTATCGATCACATAATAAAGGTGATCGATAACATTCTGCTTCAATGACGAGGAGTTCCGCCCATGACACCACCCCTTCCCCGCCCCCGGGCGGGAATAGTCGGCACGGGCGGGATCGCCAACGCCCATGCTGAAGCACTGCTGGCGGCGGGCGCCGAACTGGCGGTGGCAGTGGACATCGATTCCGGCCGCGCCGCGGCCTTTGCCGAAAAGTGGGGCATCAACGCCACTGCCCCGACCCTCGCTGACGCCGCCGCCGCCGGCCTGGACCTGGTGGCAATCTGCACGCCGCCGTCGTCGCACGCCCCCCTGGCACTGGAAGCCCTGGCGCTGGGCTTGAACGTGGTCCTGGAAAAGCCGCCGGCGCTGTCGCTGCTGCAGATGCAGGAACTTGAAGCTGCGGCGCGGGCCTCAGGCCGGCAGGTCAGCTGCATCTTCCAGCACCGGTTCGGCTCCGGCGCCAGGAAACTTGCGGCCCTGCAGGAGAGCGGCGCCCTGGGCAGCCCGCTGACCGGATACTGCAACACGCTGTGGTTCCGGGACCAGGACTACTTTGATGTGCCGTGGCGCGGTAAGTGGGATGTTGAAGGCGGCGGGCCCACCATGGGGCACGGCATCCACCAGTTCGACCTGCTCCTCCACCTGTGGGGGCCGTGGCAGGAAGTCACGGCATTTGCCGGCCGGCTGGCCCGGCGCACGGAAACCGAGGACGTTTCCACCGCAATTGTCCGGTTTGAATCCGGCGCGCTGAGCACGGTCATCAACTCCGTCATCTCCCCGCGGGAGACCTCGCAGCTGCGGTTGGACTACGAAAACGCCACCGTTGAACTGGAGCACCTCTACGGCTACGACGACGCGCACTGGCGTTTCACGCCCGCCCCGGGCAAGGAGCACCTTGCCGCAGCGTGGGCCGACGGCCAGCCGGTGACCCCCAGCGGACACGCCGCCCAGTACGCGCACATCGTCGCTGCACTCAGTGCGGGCACTCCGCTGCCCGTACCACCGGCCGATGCATACCGCACCATGGAACTCGCCGCCGCCATCTACGCGTCCGCCATCGGCGGCAGCACCGTTCGACGCGGCGAAATCACGGACGGAAACCCGTTCTTCGACCGCGCCGACGGCAACCTCGAACCCTGGAAACTTGAAAAGAGCACCGCATGAGCACCTCCGCCAGCCCGTTCTCGTGGACTGACGACGGCGCCGCCGTCGAACTTTCCCTCGACGGCGTCCAGGTCCTGACCTACACCTACGCGGCGGACGACCCGCAGGTGGAGTCCCCGCGCTCCTACTTCCACCCCGTCCGGACCCCCGCCGGGGATGTGGTGACGGCGTACCGTCCGCACGACCACACCTGGCACAAGGGCATCGCCTGGTCCCTGCCGCACCTGGGGCCCGACAATTTCTGGGGCGGGCCCAGTTACCGGCGCGGCAAGGACTACCAGTGGCTGCCCAACAACGGAGCCATGCGGCACCGGGGGCCGGCAGCCGTGACGGACGACGGCGGGACGTTCCGTTTTGCCCACGCCCTGGACTGGATCACGCAGCAGGACGTCATGGTGGTGGCGGAGGAGCGTTCCTTCCACGTAGTGCCCGGCCCTGACAGCAGCTACACCCTGGTGTTTGCCACGGCCATGACAAATGTTTCCGGGGCCGATATCCAGATTGGCTCCCCCACCACAGAAGGCCGCGACAACGCCGGTTATGGTGGGCTGTTCTGGCGGGGGCCCCGGGCATTTGCCGGCGGCACCATCCTGGCTCCCGGCGGCGCCACCGGAGAGGAACTGCGCGGCAAGCGCGCACCGTGGCTCTCCTTTGTGGGCCAGCACGACGAAACCTGCCGCTACTCCACCCTGGTCATGGTGGACGATCCGGCCGCCGGAAACCCCCAGCCCGAATGGTTTGCCCGGTCCGAGCCGTTCGCCTGCATGGGGCCGGCCCCGTTCTTCAGCACCGAGGTCCTGTTCGCCGCCGGCGCCACGCTGCACTTCCGCCACGCAGTGGTGATCGCCGATGGCCAGTCGGACGCCGGCCGGATTGAAGCCCTGGCCGGAACCGCGCTGGAGGCCCTGGCCGCCGGCTCAGCCGTGGGGGCGGACCGGTGACCCGGCCGCCGGTTCCAGGGTTTCCGGGCGGCACGGCCGTGACCGGCCTCCGCGTCTACGACTGGGAGGCGGCGGATGGGTTATGCGGCGGCTCACCTCACCTGCACACCGTTTCCGCCGAGGCATACCTGGTCACGGCAGGCTCGGGGGCGGTCCATACCCTGACCATGGCCGGCGCTGAAGAGCACGTCCTGGAACCGGGTTCCCTGTTGTGGTTCAGCCCCGGCACCGTGCACCGCCTGGTCAACCCGGATGGCCTCACCCTGACCGTCATCATGTCCAACGCCGGACTGCCCGAGGCCGGCGACTCCGTGCTGACCTTTCCGCGCCGGATCCTCGAGGATCCGGCGCTGTATGCCGCAGCCGCGGCCCTGCCCGCGGGCGCTGCAGACTCCGCGGTGGCCGCCGCAGCCCGGCGGCGGCGGGACCTCGCCCTGGAAGGGTACGCCGAACTGCATACATCGGTGCGGCGTGAGGGACCGGCGGCCCTGACGGCCTTCCACCGCCTCGCGGCAGCACTGGTGCGCCCCAAAGTGGCCCAGTGGACAAAAATCTGGGAAGACACGGTGCGCCGGCAGGTGGAGGCAACCGGGCAGGCGCTGGCAGACCTGGCTGCGGGCTCCGCTGCGCCGCTCTCCGGTTCCGCCGTGGCCACCGCCCGGCAGCGCCCGGAGGAGGGCTACGGCATGTGCGGCCGGCTGACCACGTGGGCGGATTCCCGGCAGTCCTGAATCCACCCCACAAGGGGCCGGCGCAGACTAGGCTGGACGCATGAATGTGGATGAGACAGACCTTCCCGGCCTTGGCCGACGGAAGGATTTCATGACGGCGACGGGACGCCGGATCGGTGTCGTTGAGCTGCGCGAGGGGCAAACCGAACTCATCGTTTCCACCTGGGACGATCCGGATACCTGCCAGGCCTCAATCCCGCTGACCGGCGATGAGGCCGCCACCCTGGGAAACCTCCTGGGCGGGCAGCACCTGGCCATGAAACTGACGGAAGAGCACAAGGACATTCCCGGGATCGTCACGCGGCAGTTCTCCATTACGCCGGGCTCCCCGTTCCAGAACCAGCCCATGGGAAAAGCGTGCATCCGGACGCGGTGCGGCGTATCCATCGTTGCCATCATGCGGGAGGGCGAAGTCCTGCCCTCCCCCGGCCCGGATGCCATCCTCCACACCGGTGACCTGCTGGTGGCTGTCGGAACCCAGGAAGGCCTTGACTCCGCGGCCGATATCCTGCGCAACGGCTGATCCCGGTGGACCCGCTGGCCCTGACCCTCATTGAACTGGGGGCCGTTGTGTTCTGCCTGGGTCTGCTGGCCCGGCTGGCCGGACGGATCGGAATGTCACCCATCCCGCTGTACCTCCTGGGCGGCCTCGCCTTCGGTGCCGGCGGCGTCATCAAACTCGACGGTATGCACGAGTTCGCCCACCTTTCCGGCGAAATCGGCGTGATCCTGCTGCTGCTTATGCTCGGACTGGAATATACGGCAGCCGAGCTTTTCACCGGCCTGCGAAGGTCCTGGCAGGCCGGCGTCCTTGACCTGGTCCTGAACTTCCTGCCGGGCGCCGCCCTGGCCCTGCTGCTGGGGTGGGGCGGCGTAGGCGCCATGGTGATGGGCGGCGTCACCTACATCTCCTCGTCCGGCATCGCCGCCAAGGTGATCACGGACCTGGGCCGGCTGGGCAACCGCGAAACGCCGGTGGTGCTGTCCATCCTGGTGTTCGAGGACCTGGCCATGGCCGTGTACCTGCCCATCCTGACCGCCACCCTGGCTGGCGTCAGCTTCCTGGGCGGCCTGACCACCGTGGGCATCGCCCTGGCGGTGGTCACCTTCGTCCTTGTGGTGGCGCTGCGCCACGGGCACCACGTATCCAAGGCGGTGCACAGCGAGAACTCCGAGGTGTTCCTGCTCAACGTGCTGGGGGCCGCGCTGCTGGTGGCCGGCGTCGCCTCGGCCATGCAGGTTTCCGCGGCGGTGGGCGCCTTTATGCTGGGCATCGCCATCTCCGGAGCCACCGCCCATAACGCCACCCGGATCCTTGAGCCGCTCCGGGACCTGTTTGCCGCCATCTTCTTTGTGGCCTTCGGGCTGAACACCGATCCCACGTCCATCCCGCCGGTGCTGGGATGGGCGCTGGCGCTGGCACTTGTCACCGCAGCCACCAAGATGGTCACCGGCATCTGGGCAGCCAAAAGGGCGGGCATCGCCCGGCCCGGCCGGTTCCGGGCCGGGGCAGCCCTTATTGCACGCGGTGAGTTCTCCATCGTCATCGCCGGGCTCGCGGTCACTTCAGGCGCCGTCCCGGACGAGCTCGCGGCCCTGGCCACCGCGTACGTGCTGATCATGGCCGTGGTGGGACCGCTGGCCGCCCGCTTTGTGGAACCTTTGATGAAGGCCATCCTGGGCGGTCCCCGCGTCGCCGCCAAGGCGTAGCGGAAGCCGGCGCCGGACCCGGCCGGGTCCTAAATGTCCGTGCGGTGGAAGTTCAGGTGGCTGCGGCTGGCGGTGGGACCGCGCTGGCCCTGGTAGCGGTTGCCGTATTCGCCGGAACCGTAGGGGTGCTCCGCTGCGGACGTCAGCCGGAAGAAGCAGAGCTGGCCGATTTTCATACCGGGCCACAGTTTGATGGGCAGGGTTGCCATGTTGGAGAGTTCCAGGGTCACGTGGCCGGAGAACCCGGGATCGATGAAGCCTGCGGTGGAGTGCGTCAGCAGCCCAAGCCGGCCCAGGGAAGACTTGCCTTCCAGGCGGGCGGCGATGTCATCCGGCAGCGTCACCGTTTCGTAGGTGGAGCCCAGCACGAACTCGCCCGGGTGCAGGATAAATGCCTCGCCCTGCTCCACTTCCACCAGGCGCGTGAGCTCCGGCTGTTCCTCGGCCGGATCAATGTGCGCGTACTTGTGGTTGTCGAAAAGCCGGAAGAACCTGTCAATCCGGACGTCCACTGAGGACGGCTGGATCATTGCGGGATCGTACGGTTCCAGCACAATCCGCTGGGAGTCTATTTCGGCACGTATGTCGCGGTCAGAGATCAGCACGATCCCAAATTACCGTATGCATTGTTCCTGCTGCACGGCGCGGCTAATGTTGCCTCAGGATCTCAGGCGCCGGATGGTCTCCCGGATGGCCCAATTTAGCTGGGGAAAATAGTGAATAAATTCTTTGCGCCTTCAATTGTTGGCGCTTTCTGCGCCCTTGCGCTCGTTTCGTCGTCTGCAGGCCTCTCCGCCGCGCAGCTCGACGCCGGCCCCGGCACCGGCGGCCAGGTCCAGGCGCAGGACGCCCCGGCCGGGTCGACGGCGGGGCTGGAACCCGGCAGCCTGACGGGCACGGCGGCACAGCCCGCTCCCGCAGCATTGACGGTCGACGCTCCGGAAACTGCCCCGGCCGGAGAAACGGACGCTGCGGCACCTGCCCCCTTGGCACCCGACCTTTCGGTGCCGGTCCTTCCCGCGGTGGACGCTCCGGACCCGGAGGCGTCAGCTCCGGACACCCCACACACGGCGCTGGCTCCCGCGTCCGTTCCGGCGGCCCCGGCCCAACCGGCCGCGCCCCAGCCGGCTGCTAAGCCGGCAACCAACCCGGTCCCGGCCCCAAAACCCGCAGCCGAGCCGGTTGTCCCGTCCATCGGCCCGCTCTGGGCACCGGACGAGGAGCTCGCCGCGAACCAGGCCGAGCGCCGCGCAGCTCCCGAGGCCACAGCCAGGAGCCTGCAAACCGAGTCACTGGTCCCGGACAGCAACGCAGCCGCGATCCTCACGGTCTTCACAAAAATCAATGAATACCGTGTTTCGCGTGGCCTGAACCCGTTGAAATACCACGCCACCGTTGCCGGGTTGGCCCAGGAATGGTCCAACAACATCGCTTCCCGGGAGGTCATCGAGCACCGGGCAAACTTCTGGACCGATCCGCGGGCCATGAACCCCAACAACGGCGCGGGTGAAGTGATTGCAATCCGTACGGACCGGGATGCCGCGCAGCTGGTGGAGTGGTGGAAAGGCTCCCCCGGCCACAACGCCATGCTGCTCGATCCACGCTTCAACGTTATGGGCGCCGGGATCACCTACACGGACCGGCAGTACCGAATCTGGGGCGTGGTGAACTTCTTCGGCTACACCACGCTTCCGGCCGGAACCACCAACAGCCCGGGCGGCGCCGCCGTCACACCGCCGCTTCCTGCTCCTGCGCCCACCATGTGCGACGCGCCGGGCAAGCAGATGCCGCCCACCCTCAACCTGTCCGCTGCGGCCATCAAAGGCCCTGGAGACCTGGTCAGCGTCAACGCATCGGGGCAATTGGTCAACCGGGCATCGAACGGCGCCAGGTCATACGGCGCGGCCAAGACCATCGGTACGGGATTCGGCGGTGCCAAGGACGTCTTTGTCACGGACTGGAACCGTGACGGCGCCTACGACCTGCTGGTCCAGTGGACCAACGGCAACCTGACCGTGCACCAGGGCATCCAGGCAGGCGGCTTTCGCGCCGCCGTGACAGTGGGCAGCGGCGGATGGAACACCTTGTCGCTCGCGGTGGGTGGCTGGTGTGCCAATAACCGGCTGCCCCAGATCCTCGCCCAGGACACGGCCGGGAATGTTTTCCTTTATCCCAACAAGGGCCTGGGCGACCTCTCGGCCAGGACCCTGGTGGCCACGATCAACCCCGCCCGGAAACTGTCAATGGTTGATTTCGACGGCGACGGATTCCAGGACCTGGTCGCGGTCGCAAACGACGGCACCGCCAGGCTCTACCGCGGCTGGGGAACCCCGGCGCTGCGCGCGGAGGCCAGGCCCGTGATCGCGGCGGGGTGGCAGGACGTCACCGGGATCAGGCCCCTGCGCGGAGTAACCGGCACCAATTCCACGGGACTGGCGCTCAAACGCTCAGGTGATGTTGTCCAGTTCTGGGATGTCAGCGCGGGCCGCCTCGCATCACCGTCCAACATTCCCGGCCCGTGGGCAGGACACCGGCTGGCCCAGTAGGGCAGCAGCTAAGCGGCCGGCTGGAGCTCCATCACTGCCCGGAGGTTTTCCAGTTGCGCCGCCTCGGAGCGAAGGCTGCGCTGGAGCAGCCTGCTCCGGAAAGCAGACCGGTTCAGGAACCCGAACCGGCCTTCGGGCGGAGCTTCGAGTGCGCACCGGACCCGCGTGCCGGCCGTTTCGGTGCTGAGGAAGTAGCCGCCCAGGCGGAGCGCGGGACCTGACGTGATCCGGAACTGGATCTCGGCCCCCGGCCTGGCCTCGGTAATCTCCAATTCGGCCGGAATACTCAGCCCGGACCGCCCGGCCACCATCTGCCGGTACACAGTGCCTTTGGTGCCCTCGGAACCTTTCAGCAGGGCGACGCTCCGGACGCCGTCGCGCCACACCGGAAGGTTGGTCACGTCCAGCAGGTACAGGTACACGGACATCGCATCGCGCCTGATGAGGACCTCATGTTCTGCGGTTGCCATGGATCCTTCCCGTGATCGATGCGTGCCTGGCTGTTGACTGGCTGCGTCCCCCGACGCCGCAGCTACCGCTTCAGGTTAACCAGCGCCGCGGTGCCCGTTCCACCTGCAGCAGGGGACGTTATGGAAGAGTTACGCAGATGACGCGCAGCCCGTGACACGGCGGGAAGGCATGGGCGGCCGGGGCCCGACATCTGCGCTAAGCTAAGTTCTGCCCCGCTGAGGCGGCGGCATTGCGGCTGTAGCTCAATGGTAGAGCGCTAGCTTCCCAAGCTTGATACGCGGGTTCGATTCCCGTCAGCCGCTCCAATCTTCCCGCCTTCACCGGCACCACGGACGACGCCGGCACCCGGCCCGGCAGCGCGGGTCACCTGCCGCCGTATGCCCGCCAGCCGGCCATTAGGTCCGCCCGTGTAGGGTCAGAAGCCAGGAACCTATTCGGTTCCGCTACAGGAGCACAAATGGCTGACAAGTCCCCGCGTCAAGCAGCATCCAAAAAATCCGGCAAGTCCATCAAGGAAAAGCGCGCAGACAAGAAGGCCGCCTCTGCGCCGGCCAGCTCCATCGACACCACCCCCGGCAAGGCAGCCAAAAAGAAGTGAGCGGCCAACAGACCCGGCTGAGCCTGGGCGTCCTGGCCTCCACGCGCAAACCCGACGAACGCCGCTTGCCCATCCATCCCCTCCATTTCGAGCGGATCGCCCCGGAACTGCGCGAACACATCATCCTGGAACACGGCTACGGCGAACGGTTCGGCGTCGGCGATGCGCACTTAGCCACCCTCGTGGGCAAAATGGTGTCACGGGAGAGACTGCTGGCGGAGGCCGACGTTGTGCTGCTGCCCAAACCGCAACCCGAAGATCTGGCGGAACTGCGTGACGGCCAGGTCCTGTGGGGATGGCCGCACTGTGTCCAGGACCGGGCCATCACCCAACTGGCAATCGACAAAAAACTGACGCTGATCGCGTTTGAGGCCATGAACCACTGGGCCAGCGACGGCGGTTTCGGCCTGCACGTGTTCCACAAAAACAACGAACTGGCCGGCTACTGCTCGGTGCTGCACGCACTCTCGCTCACCGGTTCCACCGGCGACTACGGCCGCCGGCTCAGTGCCGTGGTGATCGGGTTCGGCGCCACCGCACGGGGCGCCGTGACCGCGCTGAACGCCCACGGCGTCCACGACGTCAAGGTCCTCACCAACCGCGGAATTGCGGCTGTGGGCGCCCCGATCCACTCGGTGAACATCGTGCAGTTCGACCACGACGACGAAGCGCCCTTCCTGAGCCAGGTCATCACCGACCGGGGCCGGCTGCCGCTGGCGCCGTTCCTGGCCGAAAGCGACATCGTGGTCAACTGCACGCTGCAGGATCCGAACAATCCGCTGACCTATCTCCGGACGGAAGACCTCGCGGCGTTCAGCCCGGGCAGCCTGATTGTGGACGTCTCCTGCGATGACGGCATGGGGTTCAGCTGGGCCCGTTCCACCACCTTCGCCGAGCCCATGTTCACGGTGGGCGACCACATCAACTACTACGCGGTGGACCACAGCCCGTCGTACCTCTGGAATTCCTCCAGCTGGGAGATCAGCCAGGCCCTGCTGCCGTTCCTCGAGCCTGTGATCAGCGGCCCGGCGGAATGGGACCGCAACGAAACCCTGGCACGGGCCATCGAAATCCGCGCCGGCGTGATCCTCAACAAGGACGTGCTCAAGTTCCAGCAGCGGGAGGCGGACTATCCGCACGCCGCCAGGAACCAGGCCGCCCCCGCCGCGCAGCCCTGACCCTCGGCCCCGGCCGCCGGCTGGTCCACGATCCGGACCGGCCGGCGCGGGCAAGGCCACACTTTTCCCTTTTCCGACGGCGGTTTTGCGATCGGTGAACGCCCAGCCTTCGGCCCGGCCTTCGCCAGCCTGCGGGCGTAGGGTCGCAAGGCAAGCGAACCCGGAAGTAAGGACTGGCATGACAAAGGTTTTGGACGACGTTGCAGGGTTGGCACAGGACCTCACCGGAGTTTACGAGGATCTGCACCGGCATCCCGAACTCTCCGGCGCCGAAGTCCGAACGGCAGGAATCGTGGCCGAACGGCTCACCGGGCTGGGCTGGGAGGTCCACGCCGGAGTGGGCGGGACCGGCGTCGTGGGTGTCCTGCGGAACGGCGACGGACCCACAGTGATGCTCCGTGCGGACATGGACGGCCTTCCCGTCCTGGAGAAGTCCGGATTGGGCTACGCCAGCACCGCGCGCGGCACCGGGCCCACGGGGGCCGATGTTCCCGTAATGCACGCGTGCGGCCACGACGTCCACGTCACCTGCCTCCTCGGCGCGGCCACCCTGTTCAGCGCCCATCGGCCGGCCTGGGCCGGAACCATCGTGGCGGTGTTCCAACCGGCCGAAGAAACCGGCGCCGGCGCCCGGGACATGGTGGCGGACGGCCTCTTTGACCGTTTCCCGGTGCCGGACGTTGTCCTGGGACAGCATGTGGCCCCGTTCCCCGCCGGTGCGCTGGGCGTGCATGCCGGACCTGCCTTCGCCGGGTCCGACAGCTTCTCGGTGACGCTGTTCGGCCGCAGCGGCCATGGCTCCCGGCCGGAAACCACCGTTGATCCTGTGGTGATGGCCGCGGCCACCATCATGCGGCTGCAGGCGCTGGTATCCCGCGAAATCGGCGGCAACGAGACAGCCGTCCTGACCGTCGGCCAGCTCCACGCCGGCACCAAGGACAACATCATTCCCGAAGAAGCCCAGCTGGGCATCAGTATGCGGACCGCGGATCCGGCGGTCCGGGAGCGGATGATCAGCGGGATGACCCGCATCATCAACGGTGAGGCGGCGGCTTCCGGCGCTCCCCTGCCGCCGGCGATCACCGCCGGGGAGCACTTCCCCGTGGTGGTCAACAACCACGACGCCACGGCCCGCGTGCGGGAAGCGTTCGCCGCGGAGCTGGGTGGCGCCGTCGACCCCGGCCCCGTCACCGGCAGTGAGGACGTGGGCACCCTCGCCACAGCCGCCGGGGCTCCCCTCGTTTACTGGCTGCTGGGCGGCACCGATCCCGTGGTTTACGGCAAGGCGGTGCAGGACGGGACGGTCGCGTCCACCATCCCGTCCAACCACTCCCCGCATTTTGCCCCCGTCATCCGCCCCACGCTCGACGCCGGCATTTCGGCGCTGGTGGTGGCCGCATTCGCCTGGGTGGGCAAACCCGAGGGATAGGGCTACGTGGCCGCCGGCCGGTCCACGATCCGGACCGGCCGGCGCCGGTCCCGCACATCCACCTTCAGGTGCAGTGAGCCCTTCCTGGCGAGCACAATCGCGACCGTCAGGGCGGCGAGCGCCGGCACGCCGCCGGAAACCAGCAACGCCACGTGCGGATCCGCATGTTCGGCGATCCAGCCGAGCATCGGCCCGCCCAGGGCCTGGCCGCCGATGAGGACCATGATGTACAGGCTCATCACACGGCCGCGGATCCCCATGTTGGAGCTGATCTGGACCAATTGGTTGGAGCCGGTCAGGAACATCAGGCACCAGAACCCGGAGAGGACCATCACGGCGCCGAACCACACCATGGATGGCATCAGCGCCGCGAGGCACAGCATGGCACCGTACATTCCGGCGCAAAACACCACCGACCGCAGCCGCAGCTGCCGCCGCCGGGTGGAGGCAACCGCGCCGACCAGGGCACCGAGCGCCACCAGTGCGTTGAGGAGTCCGTAGCCGCCGGCGCCGATGTTATAAACGTGGTCGGCGAAGGCAGCCAGGATCACGGGCAGGCTCATGGCAAACACGGCAACAAAGCCGGCCATCAGCCACGGCCAGTAGATGGTGGGCTTGCTCAACGCGTACCGAAGGCCCTGCCGGAGCATTCCCTTGCTCTTGGGTGCCGGCGCGCTGACAAACAACTGGTCCTTGCGGAGCACCAGGAGCATGGCCACCGTGGAGCAGCAGGCCACAGCGTTGGCGGCGAAGGCCCAGCCGGCACCTACGGCAGTCAGGAGCAGCCCGGCCAGCGCGGGGCCGATCAGGCCGCCCAGCTGGAACGTGGTGGAGTTGACGCTGATGGCGTTGCGGAGGTACTTCGGGCCCACCAGTTCGTTGACAAAAACCTGCCGGGCCGGCTGGTCGAGGACTGTCACCAGGCCCAGGACCAGCGCAATCACGTAGACGTGCCACACGGCGATGGCGCCGGTGAGGGCCAGTGCGGCCAGCGCAGCCGCGAGGACTGCTGCCATGCTTTGGCACAGGATCAGGATTTTCCGTTTGGCGAACCGGTCGGCGATCATGCCGCCCCAGGGGCCCAGCAGGAGTGAGGGCAGGAACTGGAGGGCCACGGTGAAGCCGACGGCGGTGACCGAACCGGAGAGCTCCAGCACCAGCCAGTCCTGCGCGATCCGTTGCATCCAGATGGCTATCACGGCGATGAAGTGGCCCACGGCGAAGATGCGGAAGTTGGGCACCTGCAGCGAAATGAACGTATGCCGCCAGGGCAGCCGTTCAGCCACAACCGGAATGGGCTGGGTCCGGTCCGCCGGCGGAGCGGCTGCTGCGGAATCGATGACGGGCTGGGCGACGGTTGCCTGCGACGGCGGTGGGGGTGCCACGGAAATATCCTCGGATAGCGTGCGGGTGGGAATGCCCTTAACGTTAGGCTGGCAACAGCGATTATGGAGACGTATTGTCCCTATAACTAGTATTGCGATCCGCAATACCTCAGCCAAGCCACCTTCCCCGGAGCCGTCCCATGTTTGAACCCGCACAGCTGCGGTCCTTCCTGGCAGTCGCCGAGACCCTGAGCTTCACCAAGGCCGCCGAGCGCCTTGGCCTGGCCCAGCCCACCATCAGCCAGCACATCCGGAAGCTGGAAACGGCCGCTAAACGGGTCCTGATCAGCCGCGACACCCGCGATGTCAGGCTGACGGACAACGGGGACGCGATGGCCGGTTTTGCCCGCAACATCCTGTCGGCCCACGATGCGGCGGCGCGTTATTTTTCCGGCTCCGCCATGCGCGGCCGGCTCCGGTTCGGTACGGCTGACGACCTAGCCATTACGGGTCTGCCGCGGATCCTGCGGGAGTTCCGCCAGATCTACCCCCAGATCAACCTGGAACTCACTGTGGGCCAGAGCGACCAGCTGTACCGGAAACTCAACGCCGGCCAACTGGACCTTGTCTTCGTGAAATGGGTGGCCGGAGCCAAGGACGGCACGGTGGTCCAGCATGATTCCTTTTCCTGGGTGGGCCTGGAGCAGACTGTTCTTGAGCCCGGCGCCCCGGTTCCGCTGATCGCCTATCCCTCCCCCAGCCTGAGCCGCAAGCTCGCCATCGATGCGCTTGAGGCCCACGGCCGGACGTGGCGTATCACCTGCACAACACGGCAGATCAGCGGCGTCCTGGCGGCCGTCCGGGCAGGCATCGGCGTCGCGGTAATGCCGTCCTCGCTGGTGCCAGGGGACCTGAAAATCATCACCCGCCGCTTCGACCTTCCCGCCGTGGGGGACGTGGACTTCACGCTGATCCGCAATCCACTGGCCAACTCGGAAGTGATCGATGCACTGACGTCCTCGATCGTGGGCAGGACCATCAACCGGCAGGCCTGACCCCTTGAAGCGGGAAATCCATTGATGGCACGGGCTTGCTGGCATATGCTGGGCTTTCCATGGTCAAGCAGCGGCCCTCCAGCACTACGGGCGCGCGCACCTGTTCGCTTCCGCGCCCGGGACAGGCAGCCAATGACGACCGCCAGGAACATCCAGCCCAGCCAGGCGCATGCGCGCCCGCACGCCGCGCTCCGGCACGCCGCCCGCCCGGCCGCGACCGGCACCAGGTACCCCACCACAGACAACGCCTATGTGGGCAAGCCGACCTGTGACAAGTGCCGCACCGACGAATTCATCTACCTTGAGTCCTTTATCCCGCCCTCTTACCGGCGCGACGGCAGCATCGCTGTCCTCGGCGAGGTGGCCTACACCTGCACGCGCTGCGAGGATTTTTCCGCCCACAGTGTCCCGGCCACCTGGACGCCGCCCGGCTGGTACCTGGGCTGAACCGCGGCCGGCGTTAACCGGCAAAGCCGGGCCGACCCCTTTCAACGGGGCGGCCCGGCCTGTGCCGGTTTGGACGCTGCCGAAGCCTAGATCAGGCCTGCCGAGATGTGGTTCGGGGTGCCGAACCGGTGCGCGGTGATGCTGATGGCCTGCTCGTGGAGGAACGGCAGCAGTTCCACGCGTCCGGCTTCCGTGACCGGGTGGGAGTAGACAGCGACGTCGGGCCGGCCGCCGGTGGCCGCGGCCAGGGCAGCCGAGTCGCCGCCGATCAGGCGGATCCGGGCGCCGGTGAGCTTGCCGGACGCGGCGAGCAGGCCCACCGAAGCCAGCCAGCCGGCGTCGGACTCCACCAGAACGCCTATGTTCAGCGCGGTGAAGACAGGGCGCAGCTGCGCCGGAAGCTCGACGGCGGTGGACACTGTAACCGCGGAGCCCGCCAGGACTCCGGCGGCCGAGGTCCGCACCAGGTCAGCCAGCGGCGCACCTTCTGAGAGGCGGATGGTCACCGGGAGGCTGCGGTAGCGGAAGATGTTCCGTTCCGCGCTGAGGCCGGAGACATCCCTGGCAGTGCCGAACTCGTTGGCCCAGGCCTCGGCGTCGGACGCCAGGGCCCGGTTGACGGACTCCAGCTCGGCCGGGGCAAGAGCGGCACTGGCTGCGTTGATGATCCGGCGCACGCCCGGGTGGCTGATGTCGGCCGTGGCGGTGCCGGTGGCCGGGGTCCAGGTGCCCAGGCCGGCCAAGTAGTTCGGTCCGCCTGCCTTGGTGCCGGCGCCAACGGCGGATTTCTTCCAGCCGCCGAAGGGCTGGCGCTGGACGATGGCGCCGGTGATGCCGCGGTTCACGTAAAGGTTGCCGGCCTCAATGGAATCCAGCCAGGTGCCCAGCTCGTCGGGGTTCAGGGAGTGCAGGCCCGCCGTTAGGCCGTATTCAATCTGGTTTTGGATGGCGATGGCTTCGGCCAGGGTATCCGCCGTCATCACGCCCAGGACGGGGCCGAAGAACTCGGTGAGGTGGAAGTAGGAGCCGCGCTTGACGCCGTAGCGCACACCCGGGCTCCAGAGCCGGCCGGTCCCGTCCAGCTTCCGCGGCTCGACGGCCCAGTTTTCACCGTCGCCCAAGGAGGTGAGGGCAGCCAGCAGCTTCCCGCCGGCCGGTTCGATGATGGGCCCCATCTGGCTGGTGGGGTCCTGCGGGTAGCCAACCTTCAACGAGGAAACCGCGTCGATCAGCTGGTTGTGGAACCGCTTGGACTTGGCCACGGAGCCCACCAGGATCACCAGTGACGCGGCGGAGCATTTCTGCCCGGCGTGCCCGAACGCGGAGTACGCCACGTCCTTGGCCGCCAGGTCCAGGTCTGCACTGGGGGTGACGATGATGGCGTTTTTGCCGCTGGTTTCCGCCAGCAGCGGCAGGTCCTGCCGGAAACCGCGGAACAGTTCAGCGGTTTCGTACCCGCCGGTGAGGATCACGCGGTCCACGTCCGGGTGGGAGATGAGCTGCCGGCCGAGTTCCCGCTCGCCCAGCTGGACCATGGCCAGGACATCCCGGGGAACGCCTGCCTCCCAGAGGGCCTCGACCATCACGGCGCCGCTGCGGGCGGCCTGCTTGGCGGGCTTGATCACCACGGCGGAGCCGGCGGCGAGGGCCGCGAGGGTGGAGCCGGCGGGAATGGCCACCGGGAAGTTCCAGGGCGGGGTGACCACGGTGAGCCTGGCTGGGACGAACGTGGCGCCGTCGACCGTTTCCAGTTTCCGGGCTGACTCGGCGTAGTAGTGCGCGAAGTCCACCGCCTCGCTGATCTCGGGGTCGCCCTGGTCGATGGTTTTGCCGGTCTCGCTGGCCATCACCTCGAGCAGGTCGGCGCGGCGGGCCTCGAGGACGTCGCCGGCGCGGTGCAGGATCTCGGCGCGTTCGGCGCCGGACAGCGCGCCCCAGGCCTTGCCCTTTTCGACGGCGGTGCCGATCACGGTGTTGAGGGCGGCCTCATCCGTGATGGTTGCCGCCTGTACCGCTGCGTTGCCCAGGGTGGAACCTTCAACCCTGGCCAGGATGCTGCGGCCCCAGGTTCGGTTGGCGGGCAGCGACGGGTCAGTGTCGGGAGTGTTGTCGAACCCGTCGCGGGGCGCGGGCGCGGGGGCCGCGTTGCGGTCCTGGCGGCGGTTAGGCGGCGGAACGGTCTCATCCAGGGTGTCCAGGGAAGCCAGGAAGCGCTGCTTTTCGCGTTCGAACAGCACTTCGTTGTCGCTCAGTTCGAAGACGGCAGACATAAAGTTGTCCTGGCTGGCACCCTCCTCCAGCCGGCGGATCAGGTAGGCGATGGCCACGTCGAACTCGGCAGGGTGCACCACCGGGGTGTAGAGCAGGAGGGAGCCCACGTCCTTCTTGACGGCTTCGGCCTGGCCCTGGGCCATGCCCAGCAGCATCTCGAATTCGATGCCGGCCTCGACACCGCGTTGCTTGGCCAGCAGCCAGGCGAAGGCGATGTCGAAGAGGTTGTGGCCGGCCACGCCGATGCGGATGTTGTGGATCCGGTCCGGGTGCAGCGAATAGTTAATGACGCTCTTGTAGCTGGTGTCGGAGTCCTGCTTGCTGCCCCAGGTGGCCAGCGGCCAATCGTGCAGTGAGGATTCCACCTGTTCCATGGGCAGGTTGGCGCCCTTGACCACTCGGACCTTGATGGCGGCGCCGCCGGCGGCCCGCCGTCCGGCCGCCCAGCCCTGGAGCCGGATCATGGCGGACAGTGCGTCCGGCAGGTAGGCCTGGAGCACAATGCCGGCTTCCAGGTCCTTGAATTCGGGCTTGTCCAGGATCCGGGTGAACACCGCGATGGTCATGTCCAGGTCCTTGTACTCCTCCATGTCCAGGTTGATGAACTTGGCTTTGGTCCCGGGGCCGGCAAAGGAGGCGGCGCGGGCAAAGAGCGGGGTGAGTTTTTCCACCACGTGCTCCACGGCCTCGTCGAAGGCCCAGGCGGAGTGCGGTGCAACGGTGGACGAAACCTTGATGGAGACGTAGTCGACGTCGGGACGGGCCAGGAGCGTATGGGTGCCTTCGAGCCGGCGGGAGGCCTCGTGCTCGCCCAGGACTGCCTCGCCCAGCAGGTTCACGTTGAGCTTGATGCCGTCCTTGCGGATTTTGGCGATGGCCGGGCCCAGTTTGGCATCCGTGGCGTCCACGATCAGGTGGCCCACCATTTCGCGCAGCACCTTGCGGGCCACGGGGATCACCACCTGCGGCAGGATCGGGGCCATGGTGCCGCCCAGGTGAACGGCGCTTCGCATGTACCACGGCAGGAAGGCCGGCACCTTGGGGGCCAGTGCTGCGAGGTTGCGTGCTGCCACCTGCAGGTCCTCGGGCCGGACCACGCCGTCCACGAATCCCACGGTGAATTCGAGGCCGTTGGGGTCTTTCAGGACACCGGCCAACTGCTGGGCTGACGCGTCAACGGGGACCTTCGAGGCTTCCGTCAGCCAGTGCCGGACCAACGCGATGGCCTCGGTGGCGAGTCCCTTCGCCTGCTGCACGTCGACGTCGACATGCTGCGCAGTCGCTGCCGGTTCCATTGCGAGGTGGGTCATGGTTAGCCCCGTTCTTTCTGAGGTGGTGAGGAGTCTCTTTCCACCAGTATGGGCTCGCACTCACATAAGATAAAGCGATCTTTTCTAAGCAATACAGGTTAGAAAAGCCAACTCTTCTTTCGCCCCGTTAACCCCGAATTGCCCTATCACTTATGGTCCCCAAACGCGGCGTTTGGGGACCATAAGTGATAGGGCAACGGGGAGGGAGTGGGACAAGGCGGGAGGGGGCCAGGTCAGTCGGCGGGGCGGGCCCCTACGGCTTCGTGGCGGCGCGGACTGTTGGGGTTCATCAGCGAGTTGCGCCGGCCGTAGGCGAAGTAGATCACCAGGCCGATGACCAGCCAGACGCCGAACCGCACCCAGGTTTCCCAGTGCAGCTGGAACATCAGGAAGGCCGAGGCCAGGACGCCGAAGGCGGGAACCAGCGGCATCAGCGGCAGGCGGAAGGTGCGTGGGGCATCCGGGCGCTTGTAGCGGAAGATGATCACCGAGAGGCAGACCACCACAAAGGCGGCCAGGATGCCGATGTTGGTCAGGTCGGCCACTTCCTTGATGGGGAAAACGCCGGCCAGGAAGGCCGAGGCGACACCCGCGATCCAGGTGACGCGCTGCGGGGTGCCGTGGCGGTCCGTCTTGGCAAACCAGCCGGGAAGGAGACCGTCGCGGCTCATGGCGAACCAGACGCGGGTGACGCCCAGGAGGAACGTGAGCATCACGGTCAGGATGGACAGCACCGCGAACACGGAGATGATGGTGGCGATCACCGGCAGCCCCACACCGGTGAAGGCGGAGGCAAAGCCGGCCTTGGGGTCGATGTCCTTCCAGTTCTGCATGCCGGTCAGCACCAGGGTGGCGGCAACGTAGAGCAGCATGGCCACGATCAGCGACAGGATGATGGCCTTGGGCATGTGCTTTTTGCCGTCCTTGGCCTCTTCGGCGGCGGTGCTCATGGCGTCGTAGCCAAAGACGGCGAAGAACACCGTGGCGGAACCGGCCAGGACCGGGCCGAAGCCGCTGGGCATAAACGGGTTGTAGTTGTTGGTGTCGATGTAGAAGACGCCCAGGCCAATGATGAAGAGGATGAGGATGACCTTGATGGCCACGGCCACCAGTTCGAATCGGCCGAACGCCTTGGTGCCGCGGGACAGGATCCAGGTGACCAGGAGGCACACGAGGATGGCAGGGAGGTTGATGAGCCCGCCCTTGCCCTCGTCCGCGGTGGAGGTCATCCAGACGGGCATGTGGACGCCGATGCCGGAGAGGAAGGCCTCAAGGTAGCCGGAGATCCCGATGGCCACCACCGCCACGATCGCGATGTACTCCAGCAGCAGGTCCCAGCCGATGAACCAGCCGATGACTTCGCCCAGGGCCACATAACCGTAGGTGTAGGCCGAGCCGGCCCGCGGAATCATGCCGGCGAATTCCGCGTAGGAAAGCGCGGCCGCCGCGGACGCGAGGCCGGCAATCAGGAAGGAAATAAGCACCGCGGGCCCCACCCCTGGTGTTCCTTCGCTGCCGGCTGCCACCAGGCCGGCGAGGGAGAAGATACCCACGCCGATGATGCCGCCGACGCCGATGGCCGTGAGCTGCCACAGGCCCAGGGACTTGAAAAGGCCGCTGTGTTTACTCTCTTCTTCGATGTCGTCAATGGGCTTGCGCCGCATGATCGACTGGCTCAGGTCTTTGCTGGTCATGGATTACTCCTGCTTGGGGTGCGACCCCGACGCGGCGCCCGGAGATGGCTGTGACGGGGGTAACTGGGTTCCAACAGTATGCACAGCGGCTTCCGTTAGATAAAGTGACTACTTCTAACCGATATTCATTAGATTCGATAAGGAATTCCATGCTTGATGTCCGCAGGCTGCGGCTCCTCCGGGAGCTGAGCATCCGGGGGACGCTTGCTGAGGTGGCGGAGGCCCTGCAGTACAGCCCGTCGTCGGTATCCCAGCAGCTGGCCCTGCTGGAGAAGGAAGTGGGGGTTGAGCTCCTGCGCAAGACCGGCCGCCGGGTCCAGCTGACGCCGCAGGCGGAGGTCCTGGTGGCCCATACCGCCCAACTGCTTGAAACCATGGAGCAGGCCGAAGCGGACCTGGCCGCGTCCCTGACCACCGTCACCGGAACCGTCCGGATCGCCGTGTTCCAGTCGGCAGCCCTGGCCCTGATGCCCGACACGCTGACCCGGATGGCTGCCGCATACCCGGAGGTGCGGATCGAAATGATCCAGCGGGAGCCCGAAACAGCCCTGCATGAGACCTGGGCGCGCGATTTTGACCTGGTCATCGCGGAACAGTATCCGGGCCACGCCGCGCCCAGGTATCCGGAACTGGACCGGCTGAAGCTCACCACGGATGCCATCCGGCTGGCGGTTCCACCGGCGGCCGACGGCGGAACCACCATCCGCTCGCTCGAGGACACCGCGGACCTCGCCTGGGTCATGGAACCGCGGGGTGCCGCATCCCGGCACTGGGCGGAACAGGCGTGCCGCAGCGCCGGCTTCGAACCGGACGTCCGCTTTGAGACCGCCGACCTGCAGGCACAGGCGCGCCTGATCGAGTCGGGCAACGCCGTGGCGCTGATGCCGGACCTGGTGTGGACCGGCCGGGGCACCACGGCCCAATTGGTGGAGCTCCCCGGCAGGCCGCACCGGACCATCTTCACGTCGGTCCGCCGCTCCAGCGCCCAGCGGCCGGCCATCCTGGCGGCCCGGGAAACCCTTGCCGCCGCGGCCGCAGCGGTGGCAGCCGGGGCGGGCCGGTCCTCAGCTGCGCCTGTTGATGACCTGGAAGGCCACCGCGCCGGTCAGTAGTTCGGTGAACAGCAGGACCGCCAGAGCCACCTCCACCGGGGCGCCCAGGCCGATCGCCACCACGGCGGCGCAGGTCAACAGGACCGAGAACGGGCCCATCACCGCCAGCGCCCTGGTGAAGACGGCGTTATCGCGTTCATCCCCGGTCTGCGCGAAGGCCCGCTCGAAGGTGGTGACGGACTGCGGCCGGCGCATGGCCCGCCACACGCCGATGCCTGCCGCGGCCAACCCCAGCGCACCACCCACCAGGAAGCCATTTCCCATGTTGCCGGGCCCGTATTCGCGCAGCAGGAGCCCTACCACCACAACGGTCTCGTGTCCCGTCAGGCAAAGACCCACCATCAGCGGCTTGTTTTGGCCAGGGAATCGTTCAGTCTGCATGGAAGATCTCCTCAACAGTGCGGTGGAAGTGGCGGGCGATGGCGATGGCCAGCGGCAGGGACGGGTCATAGCGCGCCACTGTCGGTTGCGTCACAGCGCCACGGCTGGGCTCCGGCGTAGACTTGGTCCGTTATGAATCGAACAATGTTCAAGTCCAAAATCCACCGGGCCACCGTCACGCACGCGGACCTGCACTACGTAGGTTCCGTCACGGTTGACCTGGACCTGCTTGACGCTGCCGACATCCTGCCCGGGGAACTCGTGGCCATCGTGGACGTCACCAACGGCGCCCGGCTGGAAACCTACACCATCGCCGGCGAGCGCGGTTCCGGCGTCCTGGGGATCAACGGCCCGGCAGCGCACCTGGTGCAGGAGAACGACGTTGTTATCCTCATTACGTACGCCCAGATGACTTCCGCGGAAGCCCGCGCGTACACTCCACGCGTGGTCCATGTGGACGCCGGCAACAGGATCATCCAGCTGGGCACCGACCCCGCCGAGGGCATCACCCCTGGGTTGGTGCGGCCGCCGTACGCCCTGGACAACTCGGCCCTGCCCGCGTAGTCCCTGTCCGGATGGCGGTATTTTCGCCGTCCGCACCCGCCCTTCAGGCTTAAATCTGATTAGCTGGGGGTTGTGAACCCCCGTCTGTTGACCTTCCGCCCCGCGGTGCGCGTGCCGTGCTAGGCGTGCTGGCGGGTTTTTTTGTGGTCTGGACCATCATCCTGGTGGGCTGGTTTGTTGGCCGACGGAAAATCCTGGGCGAGAACGCCCGCAACGTCCTCAGTTCGCTGACCTTCTTCGTGGCCAGCCCGGCTCTTTTGTTCGAAACCCTGAGCAAAGCGCACCTGCAGGAAGTCTTCGCGGCTCCCCTGCTCGTCACAGCCGTGGGCGCGATCGCCACCGCGCTGATATTTTTCACCATCGCCAGGTTGTGGCTCAAGCGCTCCCTGCCGGAAGCCCTGATGTCCTCCATGGCGGCTTCGCTGGCCAACTCAGCCAATCTGGGCATCCCCATTGCTGTCTACGTCCTGGGCGACGCGAGCTACGTGGCGCCGCTGCTCATTTTCCAACTGGCCTTCTTCACCCCGTTATTCCTGATGATCCTGGATTCGAGCACCAGCTCGCACCGCACCACTCCCCTGCGCTTCATCCTCATGATCCTGCGCAACCCCATGATCGTCGGCTCGGGGCTGGGCCTGCTGGTGGCGGGAACGGGAGTGCAGATCCCGGCCCTGGTGATGGAACCCATCCACCTCATCGGCGGGGCCGCGATCCCCGCGATGCTGATCGCGTTCGGCATGAGCCTGAACGGGACCCGGCCACTGCAGGCCGACGCGGGCAGGCGCGTGGACACGCTGCTGGCCAGCGCGTTCAAGCTGGTGGTCCACCCCGCGCTGGCGTACGTTTTTGCCCGCTTTGCGCTGGGTATGGAGGGGCATGCTCTGTTCGCCGTGGTGGTCACCTCGGCGCTCCCCACGGCCCAGAACGTATTCGTGGCGGCGAGCCGTTACAAAACAGGGCTGACGGTGGCCAAGGACACCGTGCTGATCACCACCGTAGTGGCCGTCCCTGCCATGATCGGCGTCGCCCTGCTCCTCGCCTGAGCCATAAGCGCCCAACGGATTTACCCACCGAACCAGAACCGGAGAACCCATGGCCACCATCCTCGACACCGTCATTATCGGCGGCGGCGCCATGGGCTCCGCCGCCGCCTGGGCGCTGGCCCGGCGGGGCCGCCAGGTCACCCTGGTGGAGCAGTTCGGCCCGGGGCACAAGATCGGGGCCTCGCACGGTGCCACCCGGAACCTCAACCCCGGCTATGAGCGGCCCGAATACATCGCCATGCTCGCCGAGTCACTGGCCCTGTGGGACGACCTTGAGCAGGAGGGCGGCACCACGCTGCTGGAACGCACCGGCATCGCCAGCCACGGCCCGCACCCGCGGCTTCCTGCTGTGGCGGCGGCGTTGGAGGCGGCCGGCATCCGGGCGGAGATGCTTTCCCCCGACGCCGCGGCCGAGCGCTGGCGCGGCATCCGCTTCGACCGGCAGGTGCTCCACATGCCCGACGGCGGCCAGCTCAACCCGGATGCGGCCCTCCCGGTTTTCCAGCGGCTCGCCGCCGCCCGCGGCGCAGACATCAGGCACCACACCAGAGTGGCTGCCCTGGAGATCCTGTCCGACGGCGTCCGGTTGGTCCTCGAATCCGCTACGGGCACGGAGGTGGTCACCGCCGCCCAGGCCGTGGTTACCGCCGGCGCCTGGACCGGGAAGCTGCTGGGCAGGGAGTCCGGAGCGGGGCTGCAGTTCCCGCGGCTGCGGGTCACGCAGGAACAGCCGGCGCATTTCCGCGTCACCGATGATGGAGCGCTCTGGCCAGGGTTCAACCACTACCCGGGTGCCGGGTCAGCCTACGCGAACTGGTATTCCCCGGTGTACGGCATGCAGACCCCGGGCGAGGGGATCAAGGCCGGCTGGCACGGGGTGGGTCCCGAGGTGGACCCGGACCGGCGCAACTTCCTGCCGGAACCGGTGCAGCTGGCCGCCCTGCAGTCCTACGCCCGCGCTTGGCTTCCCGGGGTGGACGCGGACGCGTTCGAGGCCATCAGCTGCACCTACACCAGCACCCCCGATGAGGACTTTGTGCTGGACCGGATCGGTCCGGTGGTCATCGGCGCGGGCTTCTCCGGGCATGGGTTTAAGTTCACCCCGGTGATCGGCCGGATCCTCGCTGACCTGGCCACCGGCACCCGGCCGGCGCCGGAAATGTTCCACGCGTCCCGCTGACGGCTAGCCCCGGCTGGGCTCGTCGTGCCGTTTCCGGGTGCCGTGCTGGTCCTGGTGGGCGTCGAGGATCCTGGCGCAGCGGATGAAGCCCAGGTGCGAGTATGCCTGCGGGTGGTTGCCCAGGTGGGTTTCGGTGCCGGGATCGTACTCCTCCGGCAGCAGCCCGGTGGGCCCGAACAGGTTGACCAGCTGGTCAAACAGGTCCCAGGCCTCTTCGATCCTGCCCACCGCGACATAAGCCTCGATCAGCCAGGTGGTGCAGATGTGGAACCCGCCCTCCAAACCCGGCAGGCCGTCGTCGTACCTGTACCGGAAAACCGTAGGCCCCACCCGCAGTTCGCGTTCCACAGCCGTGACGGTGTCCAGGAAGCGCTGGTCCGTGACGTCCAGCAGGCCCGAAAGGCCGATGTGCAGGACGGCCGCGTCAAGGTCCGGGCTGTCGTAGGCCACCGTGTAGGACTGAGCCGCCGCGTCCCAGCCTTCCTGCAGGACTTCGGCCTTGATGGCCGCAGCGGCAGGAGCCCATTCCGGTTTCGGCGCCCTTCCGTGGCGTTCGGCGGTACGCAGCGCCCGGTCCAGGGTGACCCAGCACATGACCTTGGTGTAGACGTGGTGGCGCGGGGCCCTGCGGGCTTCCCAGATGCCGTGGTCCGGCTCATGCCAGCGGGCCAGGACGGCAGCAGCCATCTGCACCAGGAGTTCCCAGTGGGGATCGGCGAGCGCGTCCTCCCGCTCGCTGAGGCTGTTCACCAGCTCGGCGATGGGACCGAAGACGTCCAGCTGGACCTGGTGGTCGGCGGCGTTCCCGATCCGGACCGGCCGTGAGCCGGCGTATCCGGGCAGGCTGTCGATGACGGCCTCGGTGGACAGCGGCGCGCCCGTCACGGAGTACAGCGGGTGGAGCCACTCGGGGCCTGGGGCGTTGGCCAGGATCCGGCCCAGCCAGGCCAGGAATCCTGCGGCCTCACTGGTGGAACCCAGGTCAACCAGGGCGTTGACGGTCATGGACCCGTCCCGCAGCCAGCAGTAGCGGTAGTCCCAGTTCCGGGTTCCGCCAATGCCCTCCGGCAGGGACGTGGTGGGGGCGGCCAGCACGGCGCCGGTTGGCTGGTGGACCAGGGCGCGCAGTACCAGCGCGGAGCGGCGCACCAGGGACGGCTTGACGGCGGGCAGCGCCAGGTTCTGCACCCATTGTCGGGCGTGCAGCGCCACGCCGGCCCGGCGGCCGGTCTCGCCCGCCGGATCGGCGGGTTGCGGCTCGGTGTCACCGCAGCGGAGGTTCAGCACCACGGGCCCGTTGGCCAGGTTTACGGCGGCCGTGGCGGTGGCGTGGCGGCCATCGGAGGTGATGTTGAACGTGACGCCGGGTGCCAGCAGGATGATGGGCTCCGAGGTGCCCATCACGTGCACTTCATCGCTCCGGGCTTCCATGCTGAAAGGGGCGGTGGCGTAGTCAGGCCTGGGGGCGAAGGTGATGGTGGCGGCGCCATGGCCGGACAGGACGCGGACCAGGCTGGTGATGCCGTCCGGGGCCGGTTCAAGGTAGTCGGTGACGGTGACGTCTGCCCAGCGCGTTTCCACGATCATGGTGCTGTCCACGTAGCGCTGCCCCAGGACCTGGGAGGCCTTGACAGGGGCCACTGTGAAGTGGCCGGCGGCGTCCCCGCCCAGGATGTGGGCGAACAGGGAGCCTGAATCCGGCAGCGGGTGGCTCATCCAGCAGATCTTGGCGTCCGGCGTGACCAGGGCCGTGACGGAGCCGTTGCCGATCATCGAGTGCCGTTCCAGGCCCACGGCGTCCTCGCCGAAGAGCCAGGCCCGGCGCAGTTCAAACAGGATGGCCAGCACGCGGGCAAAGGATTCCGGGTCCCGGAGCCGGTGCGCGGCCACCGACTTCCCGGCGCCCACCCGCAGGCCCATGTCCGGGCCGCGGAGCGTTGCCATGGCCAGTTCATCGCTGGCGGCGTCCCCGGCAAACATCGCGGCGCTGGCGCCCAGCCGGGACCGGAGGTTCTCCAGCGCGTCTGCTTTGGCCGGCTCCAGGATGGACAGGTCCAGCACCGAGCCGTCCACGATGAAGGCGAGCCCGTGCCGGGCGGCGATCTCCCGGGCGGCCTTCGTCACGGCGGAAACCACGTCCGGGGCGGCCGGCCGGGTGTGGACTGAGACGGCAACGGGTTTGCGTTCCATCCAGATGCCTTTCATGAACCCCACCGCCTCGTTGAGTTCGGCGCCGACCTTCTGGAGGAGGGCCTCCGTGGCAAGGGTCTGGGCGTGCGCGAAACCCATGTCGAACTCCGCGCCGTGGGAGCCCACCAGGTGCACTTCCGCGGGCAGCCGGGACACGGCGGCAAGGTCGCGGAGCGAGCGGCCGGAGATGACGGCGGCGTGGGTGTTGGGCAACGCGGCCAGGGCGCGCAGCGCGATCGCGGCGCTGCCCAGCGGCAGCGTTTCGGTGGAAATGCCCTCCGCGTCGCAAAGGGTGCCGCCGTAGTTGCAGGCCACCAGCAGGCCGGGGACGCGGGCCAGGACCTTCAGTTCGGCAAGCAGTGCCGGCGTGAGTCCGTCATCCGCTGCGTCCGTCTGGACGAAGGCGCGCAGCAGGCCCAGGGGAAGTGACCGGGTGAGGAGCGCGGAGTCCGCCACGCTTTGGTTCAACGGCGTCGCCATCCTGGTGCTCCTCGCGGCAGGCCCGGCCCGGGGGAACTGCCGCGGGCTGCGGACTGCCGGGTGGTGCCCCGCCCCGGCATCCACGGACGCCGGAGGGGACACTGACCATGGTCCCGCCGGCCAGTTTCACCTGAATATCGGGGTGATTGCCGCCATGTTAAGTCGGGGCGCCGGTGGGAATCAGACCCGCAGCAGGCCGGCGGCTTCCGCCAGCAGCTCCACGGACCGCAGCCGGGAATCGGTCCCGGTGCTCTGGTGGGCCACGATGAGTTCGTCGGCGTCGGCGTGCCGGCCAAAGGAGTCCAGGTAGTCCAGCACCACATCCGGGGTGCCCACGGCGGAGTACGTCATCATCTGCGACACGTGCTGGCCCTGCGGGGAATCCAGCACCATGTCGGCCTCATCGTCCGTGAACTCGCGGCCGCCGCCGAAGAACAGGGACACGCGCGCACGCTTGGTGGCCTGCATCATGGCCTGCGCCTCTGCGGCGGAGTCTGCGGCGATGACGTTGACGCCGGCGATCACGTGCGGGGCGTCCAGCTGTGCGGACGGCTTGAATTCGCGGCGGTAGGTGGCCACGGCATCCTGCAGCGCCGCCGGCGAGAAGTGCGAGGCAAAGGCGTACGGCAATCCCAGTTGGGCAGCCAGGCGGGCGCCGAAGAGCGAGGAGCCGAGGATGTAGAGGGGCACGTCGGTGCCCTTGCCGGGGGTCGCTTCCACGCCCTGGACCCGGGTGGGACCGGTGAGGTAGCCCTGCAGTTCCAGGACGTCCTGCGGGAAGCTGTCTGCGGACATCGGATCGCGGCGCAGGGCGCGCATGGTGTTCTGGTCGCTGCCGGGCGCGCGGCCCAGGCCCAGGTCGATCCGGCCCGGGTGCAGGGTCTCCAGGGTGCCGAACTGCTCGGCGATGGTCAGCGGCGAGTGGTTGGGCAGCATCACGCCGCCGGAACCCAGCCGGATGCTTTCCGTGTGGGCCGCCACGTGGGCGATCAGCACACTGGTGGCGGACGACGCGATGGAGGACATGTTGTGGTGCTCCGCGTACCAGACCCGCCGGTATCCCAGCTTCTCGGCCGCCTGCGCCATGGCCACGCTGCCAGCGAAACTCTCCGCAGCCGTCTGGCCTTTGCCGATGGTTGCCAGATCAAGGATGGAGAGGGGAAGAGTCACGGTGCTGCCGGCCTTTCAGAGCGTTGCGTTGGAAATGCCGGCCGGGTCACGGCAGGCACAGCAGGTATAACGACGGCGGCGCCCGGCTTATTTCGACGGGTTTCCGGAATACCCGGCACACTGGGGCTGTTGCCGCCTCTATGACCCCTGATACGAACCAGCTGGAACTTTCCGCCACCATCAGCCTTAAGGATCTCGGCACGGTGCACAGACTTGGCTTCGGCGCCATGCGCATCGTCGGCGATGGCGTCTGGGGCGAGCCCACCGACCGGGCGGCCGCCGTCGCGGTGGTGCGCCGCGCCGTCGAACTCGGTGTTGACTTCATCGACACGGCAGACTCCTACGGCCCGAACATCAGCGAGGAGATCCTGGCCGAGGCCCTGCACCCGTACCGGGAGGGCCTGAAGATCGCCACGAAGGTGGGTTTCACCCGCACCGGGCCGAACCGCTGGGTTCCGGTGGGACGGCCGGAATACCTGCGCCAGCAGACCGAGCTGAGCCTGCGGAAGCTCAAGGTGGACACCCTGGACCTCCTGCAGCTGCACCGGATCGATCCCAAAGTGGACGCCGAGGAACAGTTCGGGGTGCTGCGCGAGCTGCAGGACGAGGGCAAGGTCCGTGCGCTGGGCCTGTCGCAGGTCAGCGTTGCGGAACTGGAGGCGGCCGGCCGGCACTTCACTGTGTCCACTGTCCAGAACCGCTACAACCTGACGGACCGCAGTTCGGCGGACGTGCTGGAGTACGCGGAAAAGAACGGCATCGGGTTCATCCCCTGGGCCCCCATCTCCGCCGGTGAACTGGCGCAGCCCGGCGGCCCGCTGGATGCTGCCGCCAAGCGGTTGGGGGCCACCACGTCCCAGGTGGCGCTGGCGTGGCTGCTGCGCCGCTCCCCCGTGATGATGCCCATCCCGGGGACCGGCTCCGTGGCACACCTCGAGGAGAACCTGGCTTCGGCCGGTGTTGGCCTCGACGACGCCACGTACGCTGAGCTCGAAGCAGCCGGCAAGTAGCACCACTCGGATGCGGAAAGGCCCGGCCACGGCGGACCGGGCCTTTTCCGGCGCCGGGTGATGCCGCCACGAATATGACCGCCGCGGTCGCCCGGTTAACGGCGGTTACGCCGCGTATCTCCGGGTTGCGGAGGCCTTTGGCCTGGCGGGGAGGGCTGCCGGATAGTTGCTGCACAAGCACACTTCCGCTGCATCAGCCCTTACCTCCCAGGAGAAAAAATGGCCACCATTAAGGCAAAGCCGCTCGCGGCCGCGGCCCTGACCATCACCGCATTGCTGGGGCTCGCCGCCTGCTCGGACCCCGGCGCCTCCGCGGCCGCAGGGCCGGCCACCGGCGCCGCCACCACCGCGGCCGGCAAGCAGTTCAACCTGGCGCCCGAGCAGGACCGGTTCAAGGTGTCTGTCGACGCCGAGGCAGCCGCCCTGGTCCCCGAAGCCATCAAGGCCGACGGCAAGCTGACGGTAGTGTCCACGGGCGGCACCGCGCCGCTGAGCCTGTTCGCCACGGACAACAAAACCGTGATCGGCAGCGAAGTGGACATCGCCCACGCCGTGGGTGAGACCCTGGGCCTGCAGGTCGAGGTGCTTCCGGTGGCCTGGGCCGACTGGCCGCTGGGCGTTGAGTCCGGCAAGTACGAGGCCGTGCTGTCCAACGTCACCGTGACCGAGGCCCGCAAGGAAAAGTTCGACTTCGCCACCTACCGAAACGACCTACTGGGCTTCTACGCCAAGACGGACTCCGACGTCGGCGAGGTCAAGGAAGCCAAGGACGTGGCCGGCAAGCGCATCATTGTGGGCTCGGGCACCAACCAGGAAGCCATCCTGGTGCGCTGGGACGAGGAAAACAAAAAGAACGGCCTGGCGCCGGTGGAATTCCAGTATTACGACGACGACTCGGCCTCCACGCTGGCACTGCAGTCCGGCCGGGCGGACCTGACGTTTGCCCCCAACGCGGGCTCGGCCTACAAGGCCGCCCTGGACGGCAAAACCAAGCAGGTGGGCACCCTGAACGGCGGCTGGCCCCTGACGGCCGAGATCGCGTTCACCACCAAAAAGGGCAACAACCTCGCCGTGGCCGCCCAGGCGGCATTGAATGAACTGATCGACAACGGTACCTACGCCAAGATCCTGGACCGCTGGGGCCTCACCTCCGAAGCCATCGAAAAGTCCGAGCTGAACCCGCCTGGCCTACCCAAAAAATAACGGGACCTCCCGCCGACTGAATCCCAGCCCCGCTCCGGCGGGGCTGGGATTCTTCGAATGTGGGCTCCCGGCGGGTTTGGCATACTCTGGCCAGATGGGGACAAAGACCGTGAACTCAGGTGAGCAGCTTGACAGGCAATCGCGCATTCTCGAGGCGGCCCTGGAACTGCTGTCACGGCACGGCATTTCGGGTGTGAGCATGCGTGCGGTGGCCCGGGAGGCCGGCGTCGCGCTGGGCCTGGTGAACTACTACTACGACGACAAAACCAGCCTGATACGGGCCGCCCTGCACCGGGTTGAGGAGCAGGACCTCCTGCTGCTGGCACCGGACCCCTCGGCCGAACCGGATGAACAACTCCGCAGGGCCCTGCGGCGGATCGCCGGTGCCGACCTCCTGACCACCAGGTACCTGTCCCTGCGCCTTCACCTTTGGGCCCTCGCCCAGGCCGATGCAGACTATGCCGAGATTAATGCCGCCGCCTTCGACGGGTATCTCGACGGGCTCGCGGCGCTCGTCTCGAAGGCCATCCCCGGGCTTGCCTGGCAGGAATGCCGGGAGCGGGCCGCAGACATTGTGGTGGTGCAGAACGGCATGTGGCTGACGTCGCTGCTGGGCGTGGATGAGGCCTCCATCCAGCGAAGCATCGCCCGCACGGAAGAGATCGCTTTCGCCCCACAGGCCGGCAGCCAGACCTAGGCGTCGGGCCCAGCCCCGCCCCAAGGCGGACCATTTCCAGCAACCGGTATCGGCCTGAGACATCTTGAACGTTTGTTCAAAAAAGCATTGAACAGTCGTTCAACTTCAGCTAATGTCCTCCGTATGACCTACGCCACACCTAATGACGACGTGCCAGCAGCCACCCTGTTCATCAACGGCTCGTGGGAGCCTGCCGCATCCGGCGCGGTGCGCCACATCCGCAACCCGGCCGACGGCGAACTGGCCGCCACCGTATCCGAAGCCGGGCAGGAAGACGCTGAACGCGCCATCGCTGCAGCCCGGGCCGCCTTCGATTCAGGAGTCTGGTCGAACGTCCCGGCCCCGGATCGCGGCAGCTTCCTTCTGAAGGTCGCTGCCGGACTGCGCGAACACCGCGAAAAGTTCGCCCGCGCCGAGTCGCTGGACACCGGCAAGCGGATGGTCGAAAGCCGCATCGATATGGACGACATCGCCGCCTGCTTCGAATATTTCGGCCGGCTCGCCGGGCAGCAGGCGGGCCGCATCGTCGACGCCGGGGACCCCGCCGTCGTCAGCAAAATCACCTACGAACCCGTGGGCGTCTGCGGCCTGATCACGCCCTGGAACTACCCGCTGCTCCAGGCGGCCTGGAAGATCGCCCCCGCCCTGGCCGCCGGCTGCACCTTCGTCCTGAAGCCCTCCGAGCTGACCCCGTCCACCGCCATCCTGGCCATGCAGCTGCTGCAGGACCTCGGCCTGCCGGACGGCGTCGCCAACCTCGTCACCGGAGCCGGCGCGGAGGCAGGCGCGCCGCTCTCCGAACACCCCGACGTCGACCTCGTTTCCTTCACCGGCGGCCTGGAAACCGGCAAGCGCATCGCGGCCGCCGCAGCCGGCACCGTCAAGAAAGTGGCACTGGAGCTCGGCGGCAAGAACCCCAACGTGGTGTTTGCGGACGCGGACTTTGACGCCGCCGTCGACAACGCCCTTAACGGCGCGTTCGTCCACTCCGGGCAGGTCTGCTCGGCCGGGGCGCGGCTGGTGGTGGCGGAATCCATCGCCGAAAGCTTCGTGGCCGAACTGGTCCGCCGCGCACAGGCGATCAGGCTTGGCGGCCCCTTCGACGAGGCGGCAGAAACCGGCCCCCTGATCTCCGCGGCCCACCGGGACAAGGTCCACGCCTACGTCCAGCGCGGCATCAACGAGGGCGCGCGGCTGCGGTGCGGCGGCGCGGCACCTGTTGGGGAAAAGTACGACGCCGGCTTCTACTACCAGCCCACCGTCCTGGACCGCGTTGCCAGCGGAATGTCCGTGGTCACCGACGAAGCGTTCGGCCCGGTGGTGACGGTGGAGACGTTCCGCACCGAGGACGAGGCGGTGGCCGTCGCCAACGACACCGTCTACGGCCTGGCCGGAGCGGTCTGGACCCAGGACGCGGGCAAGGCGCAGCGCGTGGCGTCCCGGCTGCGGCACGGCACCATCTGGATCAACGACTACCACCCCTACCTCCCCCAGGCCGAGTGGGGCGGCTTCGGCCAGTCCGGCGTCGGCCGCGAGCTGGGCCCGACCGGCCTGGCCGAGTACCAGGAAGCCAAGCACACCTACCAGAACACCAGCCCGCAGGTAACCGGCTGGTTTGCTGACCACAGCAAGGAGAACTAGATGCACGTGGAAAACATCGGGGATCTTCCCGGGCGCGGGTTCGACTACGTCGTTATTGGTGGCGGATCCGCCGGAGCCGCAGTGGCCGCCCGGCTGAGCGAGGATCCGGACGTGACCGTGGCCCTCGTGGAGGCCGGCCCGGACGACCGCGGCCTGCCCGAGATCCTGCAGCTGGACCGCTGGATGGAGCTGCTGGAATCCGGCTATGACTGGGACTACCCGGTGGAACCGCAGGAGAACGGCAACTCCTTTATGCGCCACGCCCGCGCCAAGGTGATGGGCGGCTGCTCCAGCCACAACTCCTGCATCGCGTTCTGGGCCCCGCGCGAGGACCTGGACGAGTGGGAGTCGAAGTACGGCGCCACCGGCTGGAACTCTGCAACCGCCTGGCCGCTCTATCAGCGACTGGAAACCAACGAGGATGCCGGCCCTGACGCGCCGCACCACGGTGACTCAGGCCCCGTGCACCTGATGAACGTGCCCCCGGTGGATCCTGCCGGCGTCGCGCTCCTGGATGCATGCGAACAGACCGGCATCCCCCGGGCAAAGTTCAACACCGGAACCACGGTGGTCAACGGCGCCAACTTCTTCCAGATCAACCGCCGCGCGGACGGCACCAGGTCCTCCAGCTCGGTCTCCTACATCCACCCCATCACGGAGCGCGAAAACTTCACCCTGCTGACCGGCCTCCGCGCCCGCCAGCTGGTGTTCGACGCGGACAAGCGCTGCTCCGGCGTCGACGTTGTGGACTCGGCGTTCGGCCGGACCCACAGGCTGTCCGCCCACCGCGAGGTCATCCTGTCCACCGGCGCCATCGACTCGCCCAAGCTGCTGATGCTCTCCGGCATCGGCCCCGCGGCGCACCTTGCCGGGCACGGGATCGAAGTCCTGGTGGACTCCCCCGGCGTAGGCGAAAACCTGCAGGACCATCCTGAGGGCGTGGTCCAATTCGAGGCCAAACAGCCGATGGTGCAGAGCTCGACGCAGTGGTGGGAGATCGGCATCTTCTCCCCCACCGAGGAAGGCCTGGACCGCCCGGACCTGATGATGCACTACGGCTCCGTACCGTTCGACATGAACACCCTGCGGTACGGCTACCCCACCACCGAGAACGGTTTTTCCCTCACCCCGAACGTCACGCACGCCCGTTCCCGCGGCACCGTCCGGCTGCGCAGCCGCGATTTCCGCGACAAGCCGATGGTGGATCCACGCTATTTCACGGATCCCGACGGCCACGACATGCGGGTCATGGTGGCCGGCATCCGCAAGGCCCGCGAGATCGCCGCCCAGCCGGCCATGGCCGAGTGGGCCGGGCGTGAGCTGTCGCCCGGGATCGGGGCACAAAGCGACGAGGAACTTCAGGACTACATCCGCAAGACGCACAACACGGTTTACCACCCCGTCGGCACCGTCCGGATGGGCCCGCCCGACGACGGGATGTCGCCGCTCGATCCAGAGCTGCGGGTCAAGGGCGTCACAGGACTGCGCGTCGCTGACGCCTCCGTGATGCCTGAACACATCACAGTCAACCCCAACATCACCGTCATGATGATCGGCGAGCGTTGCGCGGACCTCATCCGCGCCGGCCGCACCGGCGAAACGACAACGGCCGAACTGGAGTTCAGCGCCTCCCACGCCTGAGTACCAGGCGTCATCACCATCGTGCTTTTCTGATCGAGGAGTCCAAATGTTGGAACCCAGCAAGAGTATTGATTCAAGCGGCATGGACGAGTTCGGCTACACCCAGACCCTGGACCGGAGCATCGGCAAGTTCGCCAGCTTTGCAGCAGGCGTCAGCTACATCTCCATCCTCACCGGCGTTTTTCAACTGTTCTATTTTGGTTTTTCCATGGCCGGACCGGCGTATGCCTGGTCCTGGCCCACTGTCTTCGTTGGCCAGCTGATGGTGGCGCTGTGCTTCGCCGAACTGGCCGGCCGCTACCCCGTGGCGGGATCCGTCTACAACTGGGCCAAACGGCTGGCGTCCGGTACCTCGGCGTGGCTGGCCGGCTGGCTGCTGCTGCTGTCCTCCATCATGGCGCTGGGGTCCGTGGCCCTGGCGCTGCAGCTCACCCTGCCGCAGCTCTGGTCCGGGTTCCAGTTCGTTGGTGACGGCACCGGCCCGTTCGACTTTGCCATGAACGGCGTGGTGCTGGCCACCATCATGATCACCATCTCCACCCTCATCAACGCGTTCGGCGTGAAGCTTATGACCCGGATCAACAGCGTTGGGGTTTTTGTGGAGTTGGTGGCAGCCGTCCTGCTGATCCTAGCGCTTGGCTGGCATGTGGTGCGGGGGCCTGAGGTCTTCTTCGACACCACCGGTTTCGGGGAAGGCCATGACCTGGGCTTCTTCGGCGTCTTCCTGATCGGGGCCATGGCGTCCGGCTACGTTATGTACGGCTTCGATACCGCCAGCTCCCTTGGAGAGGAGACGAAGGACCCCAAACGCACGGCACCCAAGGCCATCCTGCGGGCCGTCACCGCCTCGTTCCTGCTCGGTGGCCTGATCCTGCTTTTTGGCATCCTCGCCGCGCCGGACCTCACCGATCCCAAAATCGGTTCTGCCGACGGCGGCCTGCAGCACATCGTGCTCTCCGTCCTGGGCGGACCCTTCGGCAAAGCCTTCCTTGTCTGCATCGTGGTGGCCGTGGTGGTCTGCACCCTGTCCGTCCACGCGGCCGCCATCCGGATGATGTTCGCCATGGCGCGGGACAACAACCTCCCCTTCAGCAGGCAGCTCAGCAAAGTGGATCCGGTCCGCAGGACCCCTACCGTCGCGGCCATCGTCATCGGCGCCCTGGCCGTTATGCCGCTGCTCATCAACGTTATGCAACCGGCGATCTTCACGATCCTGTCCAGCATCAGCATCGTGCTGATTTACCTGTCATATCTCCTGGTCACTGCGCCCATGCTGCGCAACCGGCTCCTGGGCAGGTGGCCCGGCGAAAATTCCGACGCCGGCTTCAGCATGGGCAAATGGGGGCTGCCGGTGAACATCCTCGCCGTCCTGTGGGGCGCCGCCATGACAGTGAACCTGATCTGGCCGCGCCCCGAGATCTACAACTCGGTGCCTCCGTTCGAGTGGTACCTGCAGTGGGGCGGGGTGATCTTCGTCGCCGCCGTCACCGCTGGCGGCGCCCTGCTGTACCGCCTGAAGATCCGCCATCAAACGGGTGTCCTGGCCGAGCATGCCGCGGCCGTCGCAGCCCATCCTTCGTCGGGTCCGGGCGGGGAGGAAGCACCGGCTGCCGCCGCCGGACTGGAGGCCAAGGTGCCCTAGAGCAGTTGTTCCCACACGGTCAGCTCCAGCCGGACCAGCTCCGCGGTGGATTCCGCCGCGGAGCTGTCCTGCTCACGCATGCCGGACCGGGCCGGCGGCGGTGACGGCATCGCCGGAACGGACAGGCGTCGCCAGGCCAAGGTTTTCCCGGAGCGTGGTGCCGCGGTACTCCGTGGGGTAGACGCCGCGTTCCTGCAGTTCCGGCACCAGGTGGTTGACGATGTCGTCCAGGCCCGTGGGGATAAGCCACGGCGAGATGTTAAAGCCGTCCACAGCCCCCACCCTGGCGAATTCCGCGAGGTGATCGGCCACGGCGGAGTAGGAGCCGGTAAACGTGGCGTCCATGCGGGAGGTCTTGGCGGAGACGAACTGCCGGATGGACAGGCCTTTGTCCTTCGCCTCGGCCCGCCACTGGTCCGCGAGCTGCCGCGCTTTGGCGCCGTGGAATCCGCTGCCGCGCGTCTCGGACGTCTCCTCCACCACGGGATCGATTTCGGGGAGCGGCCCGTCGGGGTCGTAGCCGGAGAGCTCCCGGCCCCAGAACTGTTCGAGGTAGGCCAGGGCCTGCTGCGGCCCGATCTGCAGGCTGCGGACCCACTCCTTCTTGGCCTGGGCCTCCTGGTCGGTGGCCGCGAGAATGAACTCGCTGGCCGGCATGATCTGGACGGCGTTGGCAGGACGGCCTGCCGCCAGTGTCCGGGCCACCAGGTCGGTGCGGAATTCAATGGCTTTCTCCAGCTTGGGATGCGCGGAGAAGATCACGTCAGCCTGCCGGGCGGCGAAGTCCCGGCCTTCCGGGGAATCCCCGGCCTGGAACAGCACCGGGCGGTACTGGGCGCTGCGCGGAAGGCGGGGCGTGACGTCCACGGTGTAGTGCTGGCCCTCGTGGCGTACGTGGCGGGCCGGGCCGGCGGGGGTCTCCCACGAATCCCAGATCCGTTTGGCGGTCTCCACAAAGGCTTCCGCGTGCTTGTACCTGTCAGCGTGGTCAAGGTAGCCGCCGCGGCGGAAATTCGCTCCGGTCCAGGCGTTGTCGGTGGTAACGATGTTCCAGGCGGCCCGGCCGCCGGAAATCAGGTCGAGGCTCGCCAGCCGGTGTGCCAGGTCCGCGGGATCGTTGTAGGTCGTGTTCTGGGTGGCTACCAGGCCGATGTTGGTGGTGACGGCGGCGAGGGCAGCCAGGGCGGTCTGTGCGTCGGGGCGGCCCACCACGTCCAGGGCGTGCGGCCGGCCCAGGTGCTCGCGCAGGCGCAGCCCTTCGCCCAGGAAGAAGGCGGCGAACAGGCCGCGCTCTGCGGTCTGCACCAGCCGGCGGAAGGATTCGAAGTCCGTTTGCGAGCCGGATTCGGCGGCCTTCCAGATGGTGCCCGAATTCACCCCCTGGAAAAAGATGCCGAACTGCAGGGTGCCCGAGGGCGCAAAAACGGTGGGATCGGATTTAGCACTGCTGTGCGAAGTCATGGTTTTTCCTTATTCTGCGGCGGCAATGGCGGTTGCGGCGGCGTCGGCGTAGCGGCTGGCGGGGCGGTCAAGGCCCAGCAGGTCCCGGAAGGTGGCATCCTGCAACGGTGCGCGCAGGGCGCCGCTGCGCCGCAGCTCCGGCAGGACCACGCGGGAGAGCTCGTCGAGTTCCACATCGAACGACGCCGGGTGGAGGCGGACGCCGTCGGCTACCGCCAGGATCGGTGCCAGTAAAGCGGCAAGCCCGGCCGCGCTGCCCGTAAAGAGCGCACGGCCGCTGTCCGCCGGCGCGGGGCGGTCTGCCGCTGCCAGCCCGCGTGAGTCCAGGACCACGTCAAGTTCGGCGATGATGGCCACCCCGGTGCGCAGCCGGCTGCGGGCATCCCGGACCTCTGCGGTCAACAGTTCGGGCGTGGGTGCGGTCACCAGGACCGCGTCAACTGCGGCGTCGTCCACCAGTCCGCTGCCCAGCAGGCCCAGCGGGGCGATGACCGGCAGCTGGCCCTGAAGCGGCCGCGGAATGATGGAAGGGCCCTTGATGGAATAGCCGGGGCCGGCCTCTTCCGGGGCGGTGAAGTCCACATAGTGGAGCTTGTCCACGTCGATGTAGCGGCCGGTGGCCACGTCGCGGATGACGGCGTCGTCCTCCCAGGAATCCCAGAGCCTGCGGGAAACCTCGATCGCAGCCGAAGCCTCTTTGGCCAGGGCTTCGCCGGTGACGCTGCGCCGGCCCACAGCTGCGGCGGCCGCCGGGGATTCGGTTGCCGTAGCAATCCAGCCGGCCCGGCCGCCCGAAACGTAGTCCAGGCTGGCCAGCTGGGTGGAGACGTGGAACGGTTCGGTGTACACGGTGTCCACTTCGGGAACCAAGGCGATGGACCGGGTCACGGGGCCGGCAAAGGCTGCGCGCTGCAGCGCGTTGGCACGGCCCGCTTCCGGGGCGTCCTTGAACGTGGCCACGTGGAAACCTGCGGATTCCACTGCCAGCACGGCGGCGGCGAGGGTGCCGGATCCGGCCCCGTCCCAGCCGGCGCCGTCGAGTTCGATGGCCAGGAAACCGGGGCGTGCTGTAGCTGCGGTGCTCACTGCTGGTCCTTCCGTTCGTAGGGTGTCTTTTCGCCGGCTTCGATGGCCACCGGAAGCCGGTTTTCGGCCGGCGGCAGCGGGCAGGTGGCAAGGTCGGTGTAGGCGCAGGGAAGGTTAACGGCGCGGTTGAAGTCGAGCTCCACCGATCCATCAGCGGCCGGAGCCACGGACACCGACCGGTTGGCGGCGTAGGTGGTCTTTCCGGAGGTCTGGTCCGTGAACAGCACCGTGAGGGATCCGGCCGTGTAACCGTTGAACGCGGTCAGCGCCAGGTCCTGGCCTTCGAGCCGGAAACGCAACTCGCCCGGGGCTTCGTAAACGTGCTGGATGCCCTCGACGGCGGCGCCAACGGTGGTGGTGCGCGGCGTTTCGAAGGGCACATACGTCGCGGGGACGGCAAAGGCCGCGTTCGGGGCGTAGGCAGGGGTCCCCTGGTAGGTGCCGAGCAGGGCGTTGTCCGGGTGCCGCGGCCGGACGATGTACAGCCCGCCGCGTTTAGCCAGTTCCACCACTGCGTTACCGGCTGCGAGGTTGATCCCGCCGCGTTCCGGAATGGGGCCAAAGGTGATGGTGGTGCCCGTTGCAGTATTGAGCTCCTGCCCGTCCTGCTCCAGGCTTTCGCCGGCCGCCAGGACCACCGTGACGGTGTCGGCATCCGCGCTCCAGGTGCCCGGTGCGCCGTCCAGCGGGGTGGGCGTGGCGTCAAGCCAATGCAGGTGGGTGACGGCGAGGAAGCCGTGCGGGGAGGCCCGGTGCTGTTCGTGGGCTGTGTGCCATTCTTCCCACTCAGCGGCGAACGGCGTCGTTTCAGCGTGCGTAGTCAAGAGTGCTCCTGGTCTGGATGGAAGTGGCTGGGACAGCAGGTTCGGGGCGCAGCCCGTACGGGTCTTCGGCCTCCCACAAGGTGGTGGGAGCGGCGGCCCGCACGGCGGGGATGACTTCAAGGGCGAACCGCTCCAGGATGTCCAGCTGCTGCCCGAAGGGAAGGGTGGTGGGAAGGGAAATGGATTGCAGGTCGTGGCCGTACAGCCCGTGGTAGCTCAGGATCTTGTCCACCACCTGTTCGGGGCTGCCCACCAGGGCCGGTCCTTCCGCCACCGCGTGGTTGATGTCCCGGAAGGGCGAGTTGTTGCCGGGGACGTTGCGGTTGCGGGTCAGCGCCTCGTACACAGGCCCGAACTGGCGGATGGCCTCCTGCGTGGTGTCCGCGATAAACACACCACCGGCGCCGCTGCCCGAGCCAACATACCGGTGTTTCGGGTCATGGCCGTGGCGCTCGTATTCGTCCCGGTAGTGCTGGATCAGCACATGGTAGTTTTCCCGCGGCTGGATGGCGTTCGCCGTGAACAGCGGGTCCCCCCACTTGGCGGCCAGGGCCGCCGATGTCAGCGTTGTGGCAGAGCCGTGCCAAATCCGGGGCGGGCCGTCAAACGGACGGGGCGTGGTGGTGGTGGGCTCGGTCAGGGGTGCCCGGAACCGGCCGGACCAGGTGAGGTTCTCCTCGCGCCACAGCCGGCGCAGCAGTTCATACTTTTCGGCCAGGAGCTCCCATTGGTGGTCCAGGTCCAGGCCGAAGAGCGGGTACTGGAGCACCTCATTGCCCTTGCCGATCACCAGTTCCAGCCGGCCGCGGCTGAGCTGGTCGATCGTGGCGTAGTCCTCGGCCACCCGGACCGGGTCCAGGACGGAAAGGACGGCGACACCGGTCTGCAGCCGGATCCGCTCCGTGACGGCAGCGATGGCCGCCAGCACCGTGGTGGGCGAGGAGGAGATGAACTCCCCCGCATGCCGCTCACCCACGGAGAACCCGTCGTAGCCCAGTTCCTCGGCCCGCTGTGCGGTCTGCACCACCTGGTTCAGCCGGTCCGCGGTGGAAACGATGTCCCCGGTGAGCGGGTTCTTCAGGTGCGGAATAATGTCCAGGACCTGGAACTTCATTTTGCGGCCCCGAAACTTTCCGCCGTGACCGTTGCCGACTCCGGCAGGGCTTCCTCGCTCAAACCCCAACGTTCCAGGACGTCCCCGTAGCTGCCGTCCTTGATGGCGGCGTTCAGCGCCTCGGTGATGACCGGGGCCAGGCCGTTGCCCCGGAGCGTGGTGGCTGCCACCAGGGTTTCTGCCGGCCAGCCGGCATTGACCTTGCCCACCACTTTGAGGTCGTCGCGGGTGTTTTCCCGGTACACGGTGGACGGGTAGGGGGCGATGTTCAGGTCCGTGCGGCCTGAG
The DNA here is from genome assembly GCF_001238605.1 of Arthrobacter sp. ZBG10. NCBI lineage: Bacteria > Bacillati > Actinomycetota > Actinomycetes > Micrococcales > Micrococcaceae > Arthrobacter > Arthrobacter sp. ZBG10. Next base: position 52,378 of record NZ_LFQH01000036.1, read on the forward strand.
GACAGCGCCAGGATGGTATCGGCGTCGGACGAGTAGTACTGCAGCGTGGCCGGGGCCTTGCCCTTGTCCTCAAGTTCCTTGTTCCAGGCCAGCAGGATCTTTTCCTGGTTGGTGCCGGACCCCACGGAAACCTTCAGGCCGGAAATGTCGTCGGAGCCCTTGATGTCGTAGCTTGCGGATTTTTTGGCTTCGAACCCCATAAACGCGGCCCGGTAGGTGGCGAAGTCGAAGAGCTTCACCCGGTCCTTGTTGACGCCCACGTTGGAAAACACGGCTTCGAAGTCGCCCGACTGGGTTTTCAGCGGCCAGTTTTCCCAGGAGGTCACCTGGATGTCCAGGTCCAGGCCCAGCTTGTCCGCTACCAGCTGGGCGATGTCGATCTCCACGCCGATGGGCGTTTTGTCATCCGTGGCGTGGAACGTCAGCGGAATCGACCCTGCCGTGGTGGCGATGGTCAGCTTGCCGTCCTTGCCGATCAGGTCCGGCACCTTGGCGGCGAGCGCGGCGTCCTTCTCTGCCCGGATGCGCTGCTGGTCCGGCGAAGTGTTGTAGACCACTCCGTTGCGGGCCGCCGTCGGCTCCGCCGGGGCCGAGGCGTTTCCAGCGGCGGAGGCGCCGGGGTCGGCGCACGCGGACAAGGCTGCGGTGCCCAGGAGGACGACGGCGGGCAGGGCGGCAAGGGTGCGGACGCGGCGCGGGTGCCGGCGGCCGGCGCCGGGGAGACTGGAGGAGAAAGCCATGGTGGATCCTTTAGATGTTGAAGGCGGGTTCGAGGACCTTGGAGAAGAAGCTCCTGGTGCGCGGTTCGCGGGGGTTGGTGAAGAGTTCCTGGGGTGTGCCCTGTTCCACGATCTGGCCCTGGTCCATAAACACCACGGTGTCCGCGACGTCCCGGGCGAAGCCCATTTCGTGGGTGACGATGATCAGGGTGGTGCCGGACTTGGCCAGTTCACGGATGACGTCCAGCACTTCGTTGACCAGCTCGGGGTCTAGTGCGGACGTTGGCTCGTCGAACAGCAGGATCTTGGGGTCCAGGGCGAGTGCCCGGGCAATGGCCACGCGCTGCTGCTGGCCGCCGGAGAGCTGGCGGGGGTAGGCGTCGGCGCGGTCCTTGAGCCCTACGCGGTCCAGGAGTTCCAGGCCGCGGCGCCGTGCTTCCTCCTTGGTGCTTTTGGCTTTTCCGGGGCGCTGTGCCACCACCGGGGCTTCGGCGACGTTCTCGAGCGCCGTCAGGTGCGGGAAGAGGTTGAAGTTCTGGAACACCATGCCGATTTCGGTGCGCTGCTTCAGGATGTCCTTTTCCCGCAGCTCGTGCAGCCGTTCGCCGCGGACCTCGTAGCCCACCAGCTTTCCGTCGATCGAAATGTGGCCGCCGTCCATCTTTTCGAGGTGGTTGATGGTGCGCAGCAGCGTGGACTTTCCGGAGCCGGAGGGGCCCACAATGACTGCCACGCCGCCTGGTTCCACGGTGAGGCTGACACCTTTAAGGACTTCAGTGGTGCCGAAGGATTTCCTGACCCCGGTGATTTCCACCAGGCCGCGGGTTGGTGTTTCAGTCATCAGAGGCTCCTTGCCCGGTTGCTGTCCACGGCGTGGGTGGCGAAGAATTTGCGGGCCTTCTGCAACGGCGTCAGGGGCAGGTTGCGGACCGCTCCCTTGGAGTAGTGCCGTTCGATGTAGTACTGGAAGACGCTGAGCACCGAGGTGATCACCACGTACCAGAGCGTGGCCACCAGGAGCAGCGGGAGGACCTGCTGGGTGCGGTTGTAAATGACCTGGACGGTGTAGAAGAGCTCCGAGTAGGCCAGCACGTAGACGATCGAGGTGCCCTTGACCAGGCCGATGATCTCGTTGAAGGCTGTGGGCAGGATGGCGCGCATGGCCTGCGGCAGGACGATCCTGGTGGACCGCCGCCAGGCCGGGATGCCCAGCGCCGCTGCAGCCTCCAGCTGGCCCTGGTCCACGGAGAGGATGCCGCCGCGGATGATTTCCGCGGAGTAGGCAGCCTGGTTGAGTGTCAGGCCCAGGACGGCAGCGGCAAACTGGCTGATCAGGGTGGTGGTCTGGATTTCGAAGAACCGGACATCAGTGAACGGGATGCCCAGGCTGATCTTTTCGTACAGGTAGCCCAGGTTGTACCAGAGCAGCATCTGCACCAGCAGCGGGGTGGACCGGAAAATCCAGGAGAACGTCCAGGACACCGAGACCAGCAGCGGGGACGCAGAGAGCCGCATCAGCGCCAGGATGAAGCCCAGCACAAAGCCGAGCAGTCCGGAGATGGCGGTGAGCTTCAGCGTTTCCACCAGGCCGTTGATGACCGATTGCGCGGTGAACCACTGGGCCACCACGCCCCACTCCCAGCGGGGGTTGGTGGCCAGCGACCAGGCGATCGCCACCACGCCCAGCGCCACGGCCGCGGTGCCCACCCACCGCCACGGGTGTTTGGCCGCCACCACGCGGTAAGCGGAGTAATCGGCGGCCTGCCGCCCCGGGCCACCTGCCGGCGGCTGGCTCCCGGCACCGGCAGCAGCCGGCGCAGGTCCTGCGGACGGGTCCGCAGCCTGTTCCGGCTGCGCCACCCTTGTTGTTGCTGAACTCATGTGCCACCTCGCTTCTGGTCTGTGCCCGGAGCATCCGCCCTGGTCCGCGACGTTCTGCCGCGGTTGCTGGCTGCAAATCTAGGACCGCGCCGAGAGGCCCGGCAAGGCGGCAGGTTGCATTCCTTCACCTGGCTTCGCACGGCGTCATGAGTCCGTTTTTTGCCTTTCTTGACGCGGGATGACGCGGAGTTAACGGGCGTGAACAAGGCGCTCGACCGCCGTCGGGAACGCTGCCTACCATGGCACTCCGGCAGCCCCTTCAATGTCCGAAGGTCCCGCTGCCGCAACCCACCACCGCCTGCCACCAGGAGCCCCCATGCCAGCCACCATCCCGGCCATCGTCTTTATTGGCGGCGGGCCCCGTGCGGCAGGCGTCCTGGAGAGGCTGGCAGCCAACCGGCCGGAAGTTTTCGCCGGCCCCGTAAAGATCCACGTGGTGGAGCCGCATGTCCCAGGTTCGGGCCGGATCTGGCGCTACGACCAGGACCCGGGCCTGCTGCTGAACTCCATGGCCGCGGACATCACCATGTTTACCGACGACTCCGTAAGCTGCGACGGCCCGGCGCTGCCCGGGCCGTCGCTGGCGGAGTGGGGCGCCGGGATCCTGTCCGGCAGCATCACGGACGTCCCGGATTTTCCCCGCCCCCTCCAGGAGCAACTGCGCACCCTCACCGGCGCCACGTTCCCTACCCGCCGCCTGCAGAGCCAGTACCTTGAGTGGTTCTTCCGGAGGACCGCCAGGACCTTCGGCCGGAGCCTGACGGTGCACCGGACCACCGCGGAGGACATCACCGCCTCCGACGGCGGCGGCCACGACGTCACGCTGGCAAACGGCCGGGTCCTGCACGCCGACCTCCTGGTCACCGCGGTGGGCCACACCGATTCCCTGCCTGATGCCGCGTCCGAGGGGTGGCAGGACTTCGCCCGGCGCCACGGCGGGTTCCACGCCGCACCCAGCTACACCACCGACGTCGACTATTCGGCCATCGCACCGGGCCAGGACGTCATTGTGGCCGGCATGGGCCTGGCGTTTGTGGACCTCCTGGTCATCCTGATGGAAGGCCGCGGCGGCAGGTTTGAAGAAGCGGCCGCCGGCGGGCTCCGCTACCTTCCGTCCGGACGGGAACCGCGGTTGTGGGCCGGGTCCCGACGCGGTGTTCCCTATCACTCGAAGATCTCCGCTGCCCTTGCCGGTGACGCGCCGGGTCCGTTGGAGTTCTTCACCGCGGACGCGGTGGCCGGGCTGCTGGAACAGCACGGGGAACTGGACTTCCGCAGCCACCTGTGGCCGCTGATCGCCAAGGAGGCCGGGTACGGCTACTACCGCGAGCTGCTGACAGGTGCACCCGGACGCGGCGCCCTGGCCTGGGACACGTTCGCAGTGAAGTACGCGGGCCTGGACTGGTACAGCGACGCCCGCCGGGACCTGGTGGCCGCCGCTGTACCCGATGCCGCGCTCCACCTTGACCTGGAACAGCTGGACCGCCCGTTTGAGGGACGCCTGTTCGAGGACGCCGAGGATGTCCAGGCCGCCGTGGCCGGCTACATCGAGCATGACCTGGCCCTCCGCGACAGCCCGGACCATCCGGAAACCCTGGCGTTGTTCCTGGCCCTGCTGCGCGTCTACATGGAACTGGGCCGGGTGGTTCCCGCGGAGCGGCTCAATGCCCGGTCGCAGCAGACCGTCCACGGCTGGTGGCACGGGTTCTTCAGCTTTGTGGATTCCGGCCCGCCCCCGCACCGGCTCCGGCAGATGCTGGCCCTGCACCGCGCCGGGCTGCTGCAGTTCCTTGGCCCCGGCCTGGAAGTCTCAGCCGATGAAACAACCGGCGCCTTCCACGCCACGTCCCGGCAGTCCGGCGCGGGCATCAGCGCCACCGCCTTCATCGAGGCCCGGCTGCCGGCCACCTCGTTGGCCCGGACCCGCAACCCTGCCCTGGCCGCCCTGCACCGGACCGGGCTCGGCACCGAGCAGCAGCTGCTGACGGCGGACGGGATCCATTCCACCGGCAAGCTTCTGGTCAACGGGGACCTTCAGCTGGTGGGCGCCTGCGGCCAACCCCAGGCGGCGGTCTTCGGAATCGGGCCCGGCACCTCGGGCTGGGGCGCCGGCGCGTTTGCGCGGCCCTCGACCAACGCGGCACCGTTCCGGGAGAATGATGCCCTGGCCCGGCGGATCCTCGCCGCAGCGCAATCGCTCGCAGCAGCATCCGCCGCCGCTTCGGCGACCGCACCAACGCAGTATCCGCAACCAACCCGTCATCCCCAACCAGCCGCCGTCGGAAAGAACTGAAACCATGACTGCCGAACCCACTGTGGCGCACCGCCCCCTCGACCCGGCCTCGCTGGCCGTCCTGAGCCTGCCCATGGATGACCCCAGGGTCCGCCCGCTCCTGGACGAGCTCGCCGTCGAATACGGCACCCGCTACAACGACCTCTTCGGCGACCGGGAGGTGGCCGACGAACTGAACCGGTACCCGGCAGCCGAGTTCGCCGCCCCCGGCGGGGCGCTGCTGATCATCCAGGAAAACGGCGAATCCATCGCCGGCGGCGCGTTCCGCCGCTACGACGCCACCACCGCTGAGTTCAAGCGGATCTGGACCGCCACCGGGCACCGGCGCCGCGGCCTGGGCCGGCTGGTCCTGGCCGAACTGGAGGCCGTGGCCGCCCAGGCCGGGTACACCGCCGTGTACCTCACCACCGGACCGAGGCAGCCCGAAGCCAAGCACCTGTACCTCAGCACCGGCTACCAGGCGCAGTTCGACCTTGACGCTGATCCCGAGACCATTGGCGCGCTGGCCTTCACCAAGGAACTTCCCCCGGTTCCACAGCCCTGAGACGCACGCCACCACAAAGGGCCCTGCCGCCGCTAAGCTAACGCCATGGCCATCAAAACCACAGCAGAGAAGCTCGCCACCATCCAGAAGGGCTACACCCTGGAAGGCGCCACCATCGAGCTGGGGGCCGCCATCATCGACGGCGAACTCCACAAGGACGCGCCGGTGCGGCTGCCGCTGGCCATGATGAACCGGCACGGGCTGGTGGCCGGCGCCACCGGTACCGGCAAGACCGTCACCCTGCACATGATGGCCGAGCAGCTGTCCACGGCGGGTGTGCCGGTGTTCCTGGCCGACATCAAAGGCGACCTCTCCGGCCTTGCCACCGCGGCGCCGGGCAGCGAAAAACTGGCAGCCCGCACAGACAGCATCGGGCAGGCCTGGCAGGGCAAGTCGTATCCCGTGGAGTTCCTGGCCCTGGGCGGCGACGGGGTGGGGGTTCCTGTCCGGGCCACCATCACCTCGTTCGGGCCCATCCTGCTGTCCCGCATCATGGAGCTCAACGACACCCAGGAATCCAGCCTGCAGCTGGTCTTCTACTTCGCAGACAAAAACAACCTGGAACTGATCGACCTGAAGGACCTCCGCGCCGTTATCCAGTTCCTGACCTCCGATGAGGGCAAGGAGCAGCTGGCGGAGCTCGGCGGCCTCTCCAAAGCCACCGCCGGCGTCATCCTGCGCGAGCTGGTCAACCTTGAGGCCCAGGGGCTGGAGAAGTTCTTCGGCGAGCCGGAGTTCGACACCGCCGAGCTGCTGCGCACCGCCCCGGACGGTCGCGGCGTGATCAGCTGCCTGGAGCTGCCCACCCTGCAGGACAGGCCCATGCTGTTTTCCACGTTCCTGATGTGGCTGCTGGCCGACCTGTTCGAGGACCTGCCCGAAGCCGGCGACCTGGACAAACCCAAACTGGTCTTCTTCCTGGACGAGGCGCACCTGCTGTTCAACGGCGCCTCCAAAGCCTTCCTGTCCGCCATCACCACCACCGTCCGGCTCATCCGGTCCAAGGGCGTGGGGATCTTCTTTGTCACCCAAACCCCCAAGGATGTGCCTGCGGAAGTGCTGGGCCAGTTGGCCAACCGGGTCCAGCACGCGCTGCGCGCGTTCACCCCCGAGGATGCCAAGGCCCTGAAAGCCACCGTCTCCACCTTCCCGGTCAGCGACTACGACCTCGAGGAGACCCTCACCTCCGCCGGCATCGGCGAAGCCGTCATCACCGTGATGAACGACAGGGGCGCGCCCACCCCCGTGGCCCTCACCCGGCTGCGTGCCCCCGAATCCGTGATGGGACCCAGCGACCCTGCCCTGGTCCAGGGAAGCGTTGGCGCGTCGGCCCTGCTGGCCAAGTACGGCACTGCCGTGGACAACCACTCCGCGTACGAGAAACTGACGGGCAAGTCGGCCACCGCCACCGGCCCGGCCGCTCCCGGCCAGCCCCCGCTGCCCGCAGGCGCACCCAACCAGGATGGGCAGGGCACCGGCGGGCC